>NZ_JBKJFM010000121.1:0-19636 GCF_046614825.1 Streptomyces nanhaiensis | reverse complement strand
AGATGGCCGCCGAGGCCGCCGCCCGCAACCCCGGCCTCGCCGACGAGCTGCGCCGCCGCGAGGGCCACGTACCGCTGCTGCGCCTGCCGATGCCCGCCCAGGGCACCGCACCCCAGGGGTACGACACGGCCGTCGTGCTGCCGCTGCGCGACGGCGCCGCCGAGGAGCTGGCCGCCCGGCTGCTCACCGCGGTCGACGACGCCCTGCTGCTCACCCTCCCCGGCCTGACCGAGGTCGTCATCGAGACCGACGGCGGGGTGCGTACGCTCACCCGCCGCCAGGACGGCGCCCACGTCGTGGTCGAGGACAGCGGCGCCGGCGGGGGAGAGGGCGCCACCCGCTGGCGCGTGGCCGCCGACGCCGGGCGCACCGACCCCGCCCTGCTCGCCGACCGCCCCGTCGAGGAGCGGCGGCGGCCGTACTGGTCGGTCACCTGGGCCGTACCCGTCGACGCCGACGGCGCCCCCGCACCCGCCCGCACCGTGCCCGTCGTCCACGCGCCCACCCCCACCGACGAGCCGATCGGCCTGCCCGCCCTGCTCATCGCCTCCTTCCCGCTGGACCCCACCCGCCGCCACATCGCCCCCGGACCGCTGGCCGACTTCCTGCTGGAGCGCGCCGCCGACGTCTACGCCGCCCTGCTGCGCGACTGGCGGCCGGTCACCACCGGCACCGTCGACCTCGTGCCCGGCCCCCTGGGCAGGGCCGAACTCGACGGAGAACTGCGCCGCCTGGTCCTGGAGCGGCTGCGGCGCACCCCCTTCCTGGCCAGTGCCGCCGCCGGCGAAGGCGGCGAGCCCCACGCCCTGCGCCCCGCCGACGCCGAGATCGCCGAGGGCGCCGGGGCCGACACGGTCGCCGTCCTGGCCGAACTGTTCCCCGCCCTGCTGCCCGCCGGGCTGGAACGCCGCACCGAGCTGCGCACCCTCGGCGTCCCCCGGGTGCCGCTGGGCGAGCTGATCGACCGGCTGGCCGGCGTGGAGCGGGACCCGTCCTGGTGGCGGCGGCTGTACGACTCCCTCGCCGGCACCGACCCCGACCGGCTCACCGGCCTGCCCGTCCCCCTCGCCGACGGCCGCACCACCATCGGACCGCGCCGGGTGCTGCTGCCCCTGCCCGACACCACGGGTGCCGGCTCGCTGACCCGCCTCGGCCTGAAGGTCGCCCACCCCGACGCCGCCCACCCGCTGCTGGAGAAGCTGGGCGCCACCCCCGCAACACCCCGCGCGGTGCTCACCACCCCGCAGGTGCGGGCGGCCGTCGCCGCCTCGCTGGAGGCCGAGGAGGCGTGGTACGGCGACGAGGAGGAGGACGGCGGCCCCCTGGACGCCGAGGAACTGGCCGACACCGTCCTCGCCCTCGTCCGCGACGCACGCCTCTCGCCCGGCGACGAGCCCTGGCTGGGCGCGCTCGCCCTCCCCGACGAGGACGGCGAACTCGCCCCGGCCGCCGAACTCGTCTTCCCCGGCAGCGCCTTCGAGCGCGTCGTCCGCGAGGGCGAACTGCCCGCCTGCGACGCCGAACTGGCCGAGCGGTGGGGCGAGGAGACCCTCGCCGCGGCCGGCGTGCTCGCCGACTTCGCCCTGGTGCGCGCCACCGACGTCGTCCTGGACCCGGACGAACTGGAGCCCCGCGACACCGACTTCCCCGAGCCCGACGACGCGGGCCTGCTGGACGCCGTCGACGTGTGGTGCGAGGACGTCCTCGACACCCTGCCCGAGACCGCCGTCCCGCCGGTGGTCTCCGAACTGCTCGCCGTACGCGACCTGGACCTCGTGGACGACGACCACTGGCCGCAGGCCCTGCGGATGCTCTCCCGGCCCCCGCTGCGCGACGCGCTCACCACCCCGGTGCGCGTCCTGCTGCCGGACGGCACGGTGGAGACCGTCCGCCCCTACACCGCCTGGTGGCTGCGCGGCCACCCCGTCCTGGACGGCCGCCGCCCCGCCGGACTGCGCGCGGCCGGCGGCGACCCGCTGCTGGCGGGCCTGTACGAGGAGGCGCCCGCCGCCACCTCCGACCTGGACGAGCAGGTGCTGCGCGCCCTGGGCATCCGCACCTCCGCCGCCGCCCTGCTGGACGAGCCCGGCGGCGCCTCCGAACTCCTGGGCCGCCTCGCCGACCCGGCCGCGCCCGTCACCCCCGCCCAGCTCCACGGCCTGTACACCCTGCTGGCGGAGCTGGACCCGGACGAGGTCACACTGCCGGACGAGCTGCGCGCCGTGGCCGACGGCGGGGTACGCCTGGTGGACGCCGCCGACGCGCTGGTCGCCGACGCCCCCGACCTGCTGCCCCTGGCCGCCGGCCGCCCGCTGCTGCCGGTGCGCCCGGCACTGGCCGCCTCGCTGGCCGCCGTACTCGACGTACGCCGCCTCAGCGAGACGGTCGGCGCGGACCTGCCCGCTCCCGAGGCCGGAGCGGGCGAGGTGCGCGAGGTGCCCGACGCGGTACGCGTCCTGCTGCCCGGCGCCCCGGCCACCTACGTCGAGCACGACGAACTCGTCCTCGGCGGCGTGGAGCTGGACTGGCGGCTCACCCCCGACGGCACCCTCCACGCCGCCACCGTCGAGGGCGTCGCGGCCGGTCTGGCCTGGGCGGCCGGCCAGTGGCCGCGCCGCTTCGAGGCCGCCGCCCTGCTGGAGGACCCCTCCCGGGTCGCCGAACTGGCCCGCGACCGCTGGTTCGACTGACCCCCGGCCCCCGGCCCCCGGCCCCTGGCCCCGGCCCCTGGCCCCGGCCCCTGGCCCCGGGCCCTGGCCCCGGCCCCTGGCCCCGGGCCCCGGGCCGGGGGGCCCAGGGGCCGCCCGCCCCGCAGGCTCCGTCAGCGCCGCGCGACGGTGACGATCTCCGGACTGGAGTCCGTCAGCGGGCCCCGCGCCCAGTCCCCGTAGCGTTCCGCGACCGCCAGCCCGGCCCCGGCCAGGAGGCCGTCGAGCGCCTCCGCGTCCCAGAACCGCAGTTCGCTGCGGCTGACCCGCTCCCAGCCGGGTCCGGTGAAGGTCGTGGTGAAGCGGACGGTGCCGCCCGCCACCGGCTCCTGGACCTGGTGCGCGACCCGTACCGCCGCGCCCGTGCCGTCCACCACCTCGACCGCGTGCTCCGGGGTCCAGCGCTCCCACGGCCGGGCCGCCGGATTGCGGGTCTCGAACGCGAAGCGCCCGCCGTCGGCCAGCGCCGCCCGCACGGCGGCCAGAGCGGTACGCACCTCGCCGTCCCCGAGCAGCACCTGGAAAGCGTGCCCGGTCATCACCACCAACTCGAACTCCCCCTCCCAGCGGGCCGATCCCAGATCCCCGAGCACCCACTCCACCCCGGCCCCCGACCGCGCCGCCTCCCGCCGTGCCCGGTCGAGCATCGCGGCGGCCGGATCGAGCCCGCACAACCGCCCGCCGTGCCCGGCCTCCCGCGCGCGGCGCAGCAGCGTGCCCGTACCGCACCCGACGTCCAGCACCGAGGCGGCGGACATCACCAGCTCCAGGTAGAAGTCGTCACCCGGGCCCCACGGGTTGAGCGCGTCGTACAGGGCGGCGAGAACGGGATCGCGGTAGGCGCGGTCGACCGACACCCCGGTCCCGCACGTTGCGGGCCCCGGCCCGCCCGTCACGCCGGCCCTCCGAGGATCGGCTCGCTCAGCAGCAGGGACGCCCGGCCGGTGCGGCGGGCCTCGGCGAGGGCGGCCAGCCGCCGGTAGCCCTCGGGCGTCATCAGCCGCTCCCACACGGACCAGTCCTCCACCGCCCAGCGGTCGTGCTCCTCCGGGTCCAGCCGGATCGAGGCGATCTCCTCGTCGCTCAGCGTGCCGCCGTCGAAGCAGAAGCCGACCTTCGCCAGCGGCGCCTCGGCCGGGTCGGAGCGGATGTAGTGCACCAGCAGCAGCGGGCACGGGCCCTCGACCCGCAGCCCGGTCTCCTCGTACGTCTCCCGCGAGGCCGCCTGGAACGGGTCCTCGCCCGGGTCCATGTTGCCGCCCGGGATCTGCCAGAACCGCCTGCCGTACACCGAACGCAGCTGCACCGGCCGCCCGCGCGCGTCGGTGAAGTACACGCAGGCGTAGACGGTGGCCTTGGGCAGGGTGGCCAGGTACTCGGCCTGCGGCATCGGGAACGGCAGCCCGGCGGGCTCGTCGCTGGTGGAGGTCATGCCCCTACTCCTACCGGATCTCGGGTTCCGGGACGCGGGATCCGAGCGCTCTATCGGTGGAACGGGTGGGTCGCAGACCCACCCGCCCTCCCTCCGCGAGTGAGGCCGTAAGCAGGCGAGTTGACTTTTGGTGACCGGAGCGCCACGCTTCGGCGTGGCGATGCAGCGTTGCGTCCCGCACAAGCAACGGCCCCCGACAGGTGCTGCGAACACCTCCGGGGGCCTGACCAACGAGATCGACAAGCTAGAAGGAAACCGATCCCATGGCTGGGAACCACTGTAGCTTTTCCGCGTCCTCCGGCGAGCACCCGATGGCCGTTTCCGGCTACGGAAAGCGGCACGTCCCCGGACAACGGCCGCGCCGCAAGGACGACTTCGCGGAGCTGAAGCCCCGGGCCGCGGCCGTCGCCGCGTACATCGACCGGCTGCCCGAGGGCGCCGACATCTCCATCAAGGCGCTGGCCGCGCGGCTGCCCTACGGCCAGCAGGCGGTCGGCACGGCACTCCGGCAGATGTCGGCGGCCGGTCATCTCAGGCGTGTGCGGGAGCGCCCGCCGGGGTGCGGCCAGTGGGTGACGCGGACGTACTTCTCGCGCGTCCCGCGCTCCGACACCTGGTGGGCGGGCTTCTTCGCGGAGACGGAATCCGCCGAACCGGGGGCCGTCCGGGAGACCGCCGGGAAGGCCGCTCCGGAGGAGGAGACCACCCCGGCGGGTACGCCTCCGGAGCCGGACGCCGCACAGGAACGGCCGGAGCGACCGGAGCGGTCGCGGGCCTACGGGACGCTGGCGCGGCTGGGGGAGGCCGACCCGCGCATGGGCCTGTCGGCGGCCGACTGCGAGGAGTTGGCACCGCTGGTGGCCCAGTGGTTCGCCCGGGGCGCGGGGGAGCGGCAGGTGGTCGAGGCGCTGACGGCCGGGCTGCCCGGCGAGGGCGTGCACTCGCCCCGTGCCGTGGCCGCCTGGCGGCTGGAGCACAAGATCCCGCCGCCCCAGCCGGTGCGCAGCCGCACCCTGAGGCTGGTGGAGTGCACGGTGTGCGGCGCGCCGGGCCGGCCGGAGGCCCTGCCCGGCGGGCTGTGCCGGGAGTGCCGGGGCGGGGAGCGCCGCGACGGCTCCGGCGGCGCACAGGACGGCGCACAGGCTGTGGACGTACGCCGCAAGGCCGACGCCGTACGCGCGGCCATGGCCCGAGGACGGCGCCGGGGCTCGCCGGGCGAGCCGCGTGACTCCCGTGCGGGCGCCCTTCGCGGCACTGCTCCGGGCCGGTAGGCGTGAGAGGGGGCGCACCATGACGGCGCGGATGGAGGGCCCTGTGGTGTCCGAGGAGATGCGGCGGTTCGAGGAGATCGACGCCGCGTTCCCGGACATCGGGGGCGAAATGATCGACGGGGAAATCCGTATCGACGCCGTGGCGAGCAGCGCTCGCGGGCAGATGGTGCTCGCCGTCGCCTCCCAGCTCATGCCCGGGTGGTGCGTGATGACCGAGGTCGACACCGTTTACGGGGGGTGGCACGGGAGGACCCTCCTGCGCCCCGACGTGTCGGTGGCCGGTCCCTCCTACCGGGGGACCCGGCTCAAGCAGTTCCCGGCCGACGAACTGCTGCTCGTCGCGGAGGTCGTCTCGGAGTCCAACCCCGAGAACGACCTGGACCGGAAGGTCGGCAAGTACGCGGTGGCCGGGATTCCGTACTACCTGGTCGTGAATCCGGTCAAGGGCGTCTGCCTGCTGCACTCCGAGCCGGTCGGCGAGCGCTACCGGGCGGTGCGCGAGAGCGAGTTCGGCGAGCCGGTGCCGGTGGGCGAGCCGATCGGCACCGTGCTCGACACCACGGCGCTGTACGCCTACTGAGCCGCGTGCTGCCGAAGGGCCCCTCCCGGGTGGACGAACCGGTCCGGGGCGGGCGGTCCGGCCGGCGGCCGCATGCCCCTGTCCGCAGCCGCCCGCACAGCCGGGAAAACCGGTTGCGGGCACTCGTAGAGTCGGAGCCGTGACGGATCTCGACGGCCTGCTCGCGGCCTACGACGAGCAGATGCGCAGACCACCCGCCAACCCTCCGGCCGGAGTCCGGTACGAGCAGGACGGGCCGGTGGTGCGGATCGTCGGCGGACACCGCGGCTTCGTCGCCACACCACGTGACACGGGGCTGCGCGGCGCCGAACTCGACGGGCTGATCGCCCGGCAGCGCGACTACTTCGCCGCGCGCGGCGAAGCGGTGGAGTGGAAGACACGCGGACACGACGAACCGGCCGACCTCACCGACCGCCTGCGCGCCGCGGGATTCGTTCCCGAGGAGCGGGAGACGGTCGTCATCGGCCTCGCCCGCGAGACGGCCGGGCACCCGGACCTGCCGGACGGCGTCACCGTCCGCCGGGTCACCGCGGACGCCGACATGCGCCGCATCGCCGCCATGGAGTCCGCCGTCTGGGGCGAGGACCTCGGCTGGCTCGGCGACGACCTGATCGGGCGCGCCGCGGCGGCCCCGGAAGACATCGCCGTCCTGGTCGCGGAGGCGGACGGCGAAGTGGTCTGCGCCGCCTGGCTGGTCTTCTACCCGGGTACCGAGTTCGCCTCCCTGTGGGGAGGATCGACGCTGCCCGCGTGGCGCGGCCGGGGCATCTACCGCGCGCTGGTCGCCGCCCGCGCGGAACTCGCCGCGGCCCGGGGCGTCCGGTACCTCCAGGTGGACGCCTCCGACGACAGCGCCCCGATCCTGCGCGGGCTGGGCTTTCACGCGGTGACCACCACCACGCCCTACGTGTGGACGCCGCCGCGCCCCCGGGCCGGCTGACCACCCGCCCGGCGCCCCTCGGCGCCGGTGAGCCACGGGAGCGGGCGAGGCGGCACGGAGTTGACGGCCGGCCGTGAGACGGAAGCGTTCTCCGCGAGGGCTGGGCCGAGTGCGCTCGGATTCCGCGGCTGTCCCCTTCCTCCCCGGGCGTCTGGACCTACCATCGGATAGCAGCAGCCGGAGCAAACGCACTGGGGTGATCGTGAGCAGCTGGGCTGATCTGACGAACGGTAAGCGCATCAAGCACCTGCGAGGCTCCGATCTGACACAGCAGGGGCTCGCCGATGCGGCGGGGCTGTCCCTCGCCCTGGTACAGAAAGCCGAGCAGGACCGCGGGGAGTTGTCCGTCGGCTCCCTGCTCAAACTCGCCCACGCGCTGAACACGGACGTCTCCGTGATCCTGGGGCAGCAGGCGCCGCGTCGGGGCATGGACCGGGGCGACCGTGCCGCGCTGCGCCAGCTGTCCGACGCCGTGCACGAGAGCGCCCTCGGCGAGTGGGAGGGTATCGACGACCCGAGCACCGTCGAGGAACTGGGCGAAGCCCGCGACCGCGCGTGGGATTCCTACTGGGCGAGCGACACGGCCAAGGTGAGTAGTTACGCCTCGAAGGTCCTCATGGAAGGGCAGGCCAGGTACGCCAGTGCCACCGGCAGCGAGCGCGAGCGACTGGGATCGATCCTGGCGAGCACGTACCGCGTGGCCGCGTCGTGCTCGAACGGGCTCGGGCAGCGTGACCTCGCGCTGAGTGCGCTCACGTCGGCGAAACATCTCGCGGGGGACGTCGACGACCCTGTGATGACGGCGCTGCTCGAGTCCACGCTGTCATGGATCCATCTGCGGGGTGCCAAGTTGTCCCGGGCGGTGGCCGTGGCCGAGCGCGCGGCACTGGTGATCGAGCCGTCGTTCAGCAACGGATCCCGCCCGCAGCTGCTCGCGTACGGGCGGCTGATGATCTCCGCGGCTGTGGCGGCGTCGAGGCGCGAGGACAGGAGCGCGGCCGACGACTACATCTCGCAGGCGCACGCCGCGGCGGCGAGGCTGGGGCGGGACGAGAGGTTGTACGGGACCAGTTTCGGTCCGACGGCGGCGAAGACCGAGGCCGTCGGGATCCACGTCGCGCTGAAGGACTACGGGCGTGCACTCAAACTCGCCGGTCACCCGGACATGAAGAAGCTTCCCAAGTCCATGTCGAAGGTGGCCCGCAACCGCTACCGGCTCGATGTCGCTCTCGCGCAGTGCGCGGCCGGTCTCCACGACCAGGCCGGAGACACGCTGATCGAGGTAGGGCTCGACGCTCCTGAGTGGGTCAGGCATCAGGCGCTGCCCGGTGTCATCGGGAAGCGCCTCGCGAAGGTGTCCACCGCACGCGTACGGAACATCGGCGAACTCATCGGCGTGCCCTTGATCGCTTGAGTCCTACGGAGCGTACGGGTCGGGGTCCAGCCACATCGTCAGGTCCTACGCCTCGTGACTTCACTGTGTGTCATTAGGCGAGCACGATTGACGCATGGTCAGTATCCAGAGCGGGCCGGAACGATCCGGGACCCGCCGAACCGAAGGCGAACTGCGGTTGCGTCGGTCACTGGCGGACGCGGCGGCGGGCGTCGCGCCGGGTGAGGCCGGTGTGTCCGCCGAGGCCGCGAGGACCGAGCGGTTCCGCTGCGTGGTCTATCTGTGCGGTGCTCCCAACACGGACATCACGGGCCCTCGCGAGGAGTGCACGAAGCACGCCGAGGCGTTCGGGTGGGAGATCACGGGAGTGATCGAGGAGCGCGTGGGGCTGCTGCCGCCGCAGGGGCGTGACGGTTTGAGACAGGCCGTCGAGTGCGTCAGGAGCGGCGAGGCCGGGGCGGTGCTCACGGCGTGGCGCTCGATGGTCTCGCCCGTTCCGCAGGAGTACGACGAGGTGGCGCGCGAGATCGAGAAGGCAGGAGGCTTCCTGGAACTCGCTCGGGTGAACGGGGGCACGGCATGACCTTCGCCCCGGCCATGGCGCGCACATGGTGCGACGCATGGCCGCTCGTCGCGCAGACGGACGACGGGAACCAGTGGGTGACCGGCGCCTGTTGGCTGTACTGCCGACGGGAAGGCGTGCGCGTGCTGTGGGTCGGGTCCGTGACCACGCCCGGTACGACGGGCGACGTGTACGCGTGCGGCCCGTGCATCGCAGAACTCGACCACATGGCGCGTATCCAGTCGCACGACCGGGACCGAGCGGCCGACCGCGCCGTACAGCCCGTCGCACTCACCGCGCATTCCCCGCCGCGCACCCTGCTCGCAGGCGTGCTCGGAGGACGTCACCGATCACCCCGCGACTGATGCATCCGCTCCTGTCGGGCGGAGTCGCGCGACACCACCGTATGAAGTGACCAAGGAGGAGACTTGCAGACGAACCTCGTAGGTATGAAGGCCATCGCACCGGCCCCGTGGGGGTTGCGCCGTATGGTTCCGCTGCGCAACGACTCTCCCTCATCACCGTGGCGGTACGCGGGCATCGACCCGACCACGCAGACCGGCCGGTGGGTTGGGGAGGGCGGACAGATGACGCCGGCTGAACTCGGCAAGCACGGAACGAGCGTGAACACCTACCCGCCCACGCAGGTCAGCAAGGACGGGAAGCAGGACTCCGACTCCGGCCACGACGCGACGCAGGACTGAGGGGGAGTGTCATGGACGGACGCCCGGTGCTGGTCTGCACGGAGTCCGAGGACGCGACCGCTGACCTGGTCATCACGGAACTGAACCGGCGCCGGGTGCCCGTCATCCGGTTCGACCCGGGGCGCGACTTCCCGACGCCCGTGGTGCTCGCCGCGCGCATCGGGGCCGGGGGCGCCGCCCGGGCGGAGTCCGGCGGAGGATGGGCCGGGCGGCTGACGTTCGGGCAGCGTACGGCCGACCTCTCCGCGGTGCGCGCCCTGTACCACCGTCGGCCGACTCCCTGTCCGACGGGCAGCGGCGAGCGGACGGCCCGGTTCGCCGCGCAGGAGAACCGGCGTGGCCTGGGCGGTGTGCTGGGCGCGCTGCCGGGATGCCTGTATCTGAGTCATCCGCAGGCCATAGCAAGGGCCGAGTACAAGCCCGCGCAGTTGGACGCCGCGACCCGGGTGGGGCTCACGGTCCCGGCCACCCTCATCACGAACGAACCGGAGGAGGCCGAGCGGTTCTGTGCCGAACGACCCACGATCTACAAGCCGCTGCACGCCGGGACCTACGAGGTCGATGGCGAGCCCGCCGGAATCTGGGCCGCACCCGTCGAGGCGGACGAGATCGACGGCGCGGTGGGCCACAGCGCGCACCTGTTCCAGGCCCGGGTACCCAAGGTGGCGGACGTGCGGGCGGTTGTCGTCGGCGAGCAGGTGTTCAGCGCCCGGATCACCGCGCCACCCGGGGTCGTGGACTGGAAAGCCGAGTATCGGAATCTCACCTATGAACCGGTCGCATGTCCGGAGGACATGTGCGGAGCGCTGGTGCGGTTCCTCGCCGACTTCGGTCTGAACTTCG
This sequence comes from Streptomyces nanhaiensis, assembly GCF_046614825.1. Lineage (NCBI taxonomy): Bacteria > Bacillati > Actinomycetota > Actinomycetes > Kitasatosporales > Streptomycetaceae > Streptomyces > Streptomyces nanhaiensis. Next base: position 9,203 of record NZ_JBKJFM010000121.1, on the reverse strand, counting down.
GTGCCTTCGACTTCGCCGTCACCGCGGACGGTGCGTGGTGGTTCCTGGAGTGCAACCCCAATGGCCAGTGGGCGTGGCTTGAAGACGTGGCCGGACTGCCGATCACACACGCAATCGCAGACCTGTTGGAGAACGGAATGAGCCCGGCATGACTGATCCCCTGCGTTCGGAACACCTGCAGGCCGTCCTCGCGCGGCGCCTGTCCGAGGCCGGCGTCCTGCTCAGCCCCGAGTGGGAGGCGGCCGTCATGTCGGTGCCCCGCGAGGCGTTCCTCGCGCGCGGCTGGTTCGAGTACGAGGACGGCGGCTGGTACCGCCCCGTGGCCGGGGGCTCCGGGGAGGGGCTCGCGCGGATCTACGAGGACGACACCCTTGTGACGCAGGTGGCCGGAGGGGTCTTCCCCGACCAGGTGGAGGGGCGGATCGCCGCGGCCCCATCGTCCTCGTCCACCCTGCCGAGTCTGGTCGTGCGAATGCTCGAGGACCTGCGGGCGGCCGAGGGGACGCGCGTCCTCGAGATCGGCACGGGCACGGGTTACTCCACCGCGCTGCTCTGCCATGTCGTCGGTGAGGACAACGTGACCACGGTCGAGGTCGACGCGGAGGTGTCCGCCCGTGCCGGAGTGGCCCTCGCGGGTGCGGGATACCGGCCCGCCCGTGTGGTCGGTGATGGTCTGGCGGGCTGCGAGGGGGGCGGCCCGTACGATCGGGTGATCGCCACGTGCGGGGTGCGTACCGTGCCGGCCGACTGGCTCGCGCAGACCCGGCCCGGCGGTGAGGTTCTGGTCACGGTCGGCGGATGGATGCACGCTTCCGAGCTCGTGCGGCTCACGGTCGCCGACGACGGCACGGCCGACGGGCCGGTTCTCGGCGGACAGGCCTCCTTCATGCTGGCCCGCCCCCACCTTCCGCCCCCGCTGGGCCTCCTGCCGGACCTGGACGAGGGCGACACGGAGCCCGCGGAGCTGGACGCGGACGTGCTCGACGACTGGACGGCCCGGTTCGTCGCGCAGTTCGCCGCGCCTCGCGCACAGCGGCTCGTGCTGGAACGCGACGGCCGGACGGAACACGTCGTGATCGACGTGGAGGCCGGGGCGTGGGCGGTCCTCTTCCGTGACGGCGCGCGGTGGATGGTGCGGCAGAGCGGCGCGGCCCGCCTGTGGGACGAGATCACCGGGTGCCTTGCCCGGTGGCAGGCGGACGGATGCCCGCCGGCCGACCGTATGCGGCTGCATGTGGGCCCCGGCGGACAGAGCCTCACCTGGGGGTGACCGCGGGCTGACGCCGCACGCTGCCCTGTCCGTCCGCCGTTCTCCGTGGTGGCGGACAGGGCTCCTCCCGCTACGCGCCCGCGCCACAGCTCTCCCGCAGGAAGTCCGTCAGCAGCGCCGTCGTCTCCTGCGGGCGTTCCAGGCCGGGGAGGTGGCCCGCCCAGGGGAGTTCGAGGTGGCGGGCATCGGGGAGCAGGTCGGCCAGGCGGGCGGCGATCGCGCGGAAGTCTGCAAGGTCGTGGGCGCCGGAGACGGCGAGGACGGGGGCTGTGATCGCGCGGAGGTCGAGGGCGGGCTCGGGGAGTTCGCCGATCTCCCCCCACTCCTCCTCCGCTGCCGTCTGCACCTCGAAGGCGTGCCGCTGCATCCGCCGGACCTTCTCGCGCACCGCCTCGCCGGCGTACGGGCCGAGCCAGGTGGCCACGTTGAGTTCGACGGCGGCCGCCAGGTCGCCGGCCTCGAACAGCGCCTCCTCGCGCGCGTCGAAGGCGGCCAGTTCCGGGCCGGGCTCGTGGCCGGGCATCCCGGGGCAGAGCAGTGCCATGGCGGTCACCCGGTCCGGCCACCGCGCGGCGAACTCCAGGGCGACGCGCCCGCCGTAGGAGGAGGCGACCAGGGCGGCCCGCCCGATGCCGAGGGCGTCCAGCAGGTCGCGTACGTCGTCGGCGTCGCGGTAGGGGGTTGTCGCGGCCGGGGTGTCGCCGTGGCCGCGGAAGTCGCAGCGCACCGTCCGGTGGCCCGCCCCGGCCAGGGGCGCCCACTGCGGGTCCCACATGCGCCGGTCGCAGACCGAGGAGTGCAGCAGCACCAGGGCCGTGCCGTCGTCGGAGAGCCCGTCGCCGGAGGGGGCGCCGGCGGTGTCGTGGGAGAGGAGCGTCGCCGGAGTCGTCACTCGGGACAGGGTAGGGACGCGGAGGCGGGGCCGCCCGCGGATATCCGCGGGCGGCCGGGGCGGGGTCAGTCCGGGAAGCGGCGGCCGATCCAGCGCCAGGTGACCTCCAGGAGGGCGGCCGAGGCGGCGGCGACGCCGACGGCCGTCCACGGCATCACCGTGCCGACCAGGCGGAGGGCGAAGAAGTCCTGGAGGAACGGGGTGACCTGGACCACCAGGAAGGCCGAGGCCATGGTGAGCACCAGGGCGATCCGCCACCAGGTGTAGGGGCGGGCGATGATCGCCAGCACCCACAGCGCCACCAGGAACAGCGTCAGCGTCGCCGCGCTGGTCTCGGCCTCCAGGGCGTCCGGGCCGGTGTAGTGGTGGCGGGCCAGCAGGTAGACGGTGAAGGTGGCGGTCGCGGCGATGAGGCCGGCGGGGACCGCGTACCGCATCACGCGCCGTACGAAGTGCGGGCGGGCGCGCTCCTTGTTGGGGGCCAGGGCCAGGAAGAAGGCGGGGATGCCGATGGTCAGGCCGCCCAGCAGGGTCAGATGGCGCGGCAGGAACGGGTAGGGCACCTGGGAGACGATGACCAGCAGGGCCAGCAGCACCGAGTAGACGGTCTTGGTGAGGAAGAGGTTGGCGACGCGCTCGATGTTGCCGATGACCCGCCGCCCCTCGGCGACGACCGAGGGCAGGGTGGCGAAGGAGTTGTTGAGCAGCACGATCTGGGCGACGGCCTTGGTGGCCTCCGAGCCCGATCCCATCGAGACGCCGATGTCGGCGTCCTTCAGGGCCAGTACGTCGTTGACGCCGTCGCCGGTCATGGCGACGGTGTGGCCGCGCGACTGGAGGGCGCCGACCATGTCGCGCTTCTGCTGCGGGGTGACGCGGCCGAAGACCGTGCCGTCCTCCAGGGCCGCCGCCAGTTCCTCGCGGTCCTCCGGGAGGGTGCGGGCGTCGACGGTGGAGTGCGCGCCGGGCAGGTCGAGTTTGGCGGCGACGGCGCCGACGGAGACGGCGTTGTCGCCGGAGATGACCTTCGCCGATACGTCCTGTTCGGCGAAGTAGCGCAGGGTGTCGGCGGCTTCGGGGCGCAGCCGCTGCTCCAGGACGACCAGGGCGGCGGGCTCGGTGGCGGATTCGGTCGCGGTGGGGTCGGTGGCGAGGGCGGGGTCGTCCAGGGCGCGGGAGGTGCGGGCCAGCAGCAGTACGCGCAGGCCCTGCTCGTTGAGGCGGTCGGTCTCGGCGAGGGCCGGGGAGCCGGGGGCGAGCAGGACGTCGGGGGCGCCCAGCAGCCAGGTGCCCGTCTCGCCGCCGGGCCCGGTGAGGGCCGCTCCGCTGTACTTGCGGGCGGAGGAGAAGGGCAGGGAGCCGGTGCACGTCCAGCCGGCCGCTTCGGCGGCGGGGTGGGCGTCGGCGATGGCCTTCAGGCTGGCGTTGGGGCGGGGGTCGCTGCCGCCGAGCGCGGCCAGTACCTGCCGTACGCGGGCGGGGTCGGCGCCGTCCAGCGGGCGGACCTCGGCCACGTCCATGCCGCCCTCGGTGAGGGTGCCGGTCTTGTCCAGGCAGACGGTGTCGACGCGGGCCAGGCCCTCGATGGCGGGCAGTTCCTGGACCAGGCACTGCTGCCGTCCCAGCCGGATGACGCCGATGGCGAAGGCGATGGAGGTCAGCAGCACCAGGCCCTCGGGCACCATCGGCACGATGCCGCCGACCATGCGGCGGATCGCCTCGTCGGCGCTGTGGTCCTCCACCAGGAGCTGGCTGAGGACCAGGCCGATCGCGGCCGGGACGATCATCCAGGTGATGTACTTGAGGATCTGGCTGATGCCGCTGCGCAGTTCGGAGTGGACGAGGGTGAAGCGGGAGGCCTCCTCGGCCAGTTGGGCGGCGTACGCCTCGCGTCCGACCCTGGTGGTGGTGAAGGCGCCGCCGCCGGCGACGACGAAGCTGCCGGACATCACCGTGTCGCCGGGCCGCTTGTGGACGGGGTCGGCCTCGCCGGTCAGCAGCGACTCGTCCACCTCCAGACTGTCGGACTCGGTGACGGTGCCGTCCACGACCACCTTGTCGCCGGGGCCCAGCTCGACCAGGTCGCCCAGGACGATCTCGTTGGTGCGGACCTCGACGGCGGCGCCGTCGCGGCGGACGGTCGGCCTGGACTCGCCGATGACGGCCAGGTTGTCCAGCGTCCGCTTGGCGCGCAGCTCCTGGACGATGCCGATGAGGGTGTTGGCGAGGATGACGAAGCCGAACAGGCCGTCCTGGATGGGGCCGACGACCAGGATGATCGCGAAGAGGACGCCGATGATGGCGTTGAAGCGGGTGAAGACGTTGGCGCGGACGATGTCGGCCGTGGAGCGGGAGGACCGCACGGGGACGTCGTTGACCTGGCCGAGGGCCGTGCGTTCGGCGACCTCGGCGGCGGTGAGCCCCGGGGACCGGGTGGCGGGGGTATCCGCCGCCGTGTCCGTGCGCGGGGAGGGCACGGCGAGCACCGTGCCCTCGTGCGGCTCCGCGGCGCCCCGCTCGCCTCGTACTGTCTCAGCCCGTTCGGTCATGCCCAGACAGTACGAGGCGAACGCGTCCTCGCGCGCGGTCCGCCGCCGGAGTGCGGATGTGAGATGAGACGAATCGGGGGAGAACGCCGGATTTTCCGGGCCGCGGGTCACTCGGCGGCCGCGGGTCACTCGGCGGGCGCGGGGCCCTCCGGGGCGGCGCCTGTGCCGGGGGCCGTGCCCGGGTCCGCGCCGGCGCCGGAGTCCGTCCCGGTCTCCCGTGCGAGGCGCTCACGGCGCAGCGTGGCCTCGCGGCGGCGGACGAACCAGATGCCGTACAGGCCCAGGACGCCGCCCGCCAGGCAGGTCCACAGCCACCAGGTGCGGTCGTGCTCGTCGAACCAGCGGTAGAAGGGGAGCTGGACCAGGAAGAGCGTGAACCAGATGACCGTGCCGCCCACGACGGTGGCGACGACGTTGCCCTCCAGGGGCTCGGGCGCCTCACGCTCGCCGCTGGTCCATCTGCTCAAGCCCATCGCCTGGCCCTCTCGCTTCCCGTCACCCCGTCGCCCGTCCGTGCCGCGGCGTTCCGCACCAGCGTAACGAGGGGGGAGACCGGGGCCGACCCGGGAGCGGCGTCCGGGTGGGGAGGGGGCTGCGAGGGTCCGCCGGGAGCCGCGCGGGCGGGGGTGGGGGTGAGGCGGTGAGGGGGTGAGGGGGTGAGGGGGTGTGGGAAGCGTCACGGCCGCGCCCGTGGAATGCGCCCGTCCGCGGATGGCCTTTTCAACAGTGGTGCGTTCATACTGAAAGCACTCTGGATTGGCTGGTTCCCATTGGAGGAACCTCCGAAACCGTCCCCGAACCGCCCAGCGAAGGTCACGCATGTCCGCTCCGGCCACCGACACCCCGGCCACGCCAGACACCCCCGGCACCCCTGGTAACGACCCCGGAACCCGGTCGCCCGGGAACGGCATCGACCGTTTCTTCAAGATCTCCGAGCGAGGATCGAGCGTGAGCCGCGAGCTGCGCGGCGGACTCGCCACCTTCTTCGCGATGGCCTACATCATCGTGCTGAACCCGATCATCCTGGGCGCGGGCACGGACAAGTTCGGCCAGCAGCTCGACAACGCCCAGCTCGTCACCGCCACCGCGCTGATGGCCGGTCTCACCACCATCCTGATGGGCGTCATCGGCAACGTGCCCATCGCGCTGGCCGCCGGGCTCGGCATCAACGCCGTGGTCTCCCTCCAGCTCGCGCCGCAGATGAGCTGGCCCGACGCCATGGGCATGGTGGTCCTGGCCGGGCTGGTGCTGATGCTGCTGGTCGCCTCCGGGCTGCGCGAGCGCGTCATGGACGCCATCCCGGGCGGGCTGCGCCGGGCCATCGCGATCGGCATCGGCCTGTTCATCACCCTCATCGGCCTGGTGGACTCCGGATTCGTCACCCGCAACCCGGACGCCGCGCACACCACCGTGCCGCTCGGCCTCGGGCAGGGCGGCCACCTGGCCGGCTGGCCGGTGCTCGTCTTCATCCTCGGCCTGGCCCTGACCTTCGTCCTGGTCATCAGGAGGACCAAGGGCGCGATCCTGATCAGCATCGTCGTGATGACCGTGGTCGCCGTGGTGATCAACGCGGTTGCCCAGGTCCCCGACGCGGCGTGGGGCCTGGCCGTGCCCAACGTGCCCGAGAGCATCGTCAGCACCCCGGACTTCGGCCTGATCGGCGAGGTCAGCCTCTTCGGCGGCTTCGCGGAGGTCGGCGTGCTGACCGGCTCGCTGTTCGTCTTCACCGTCCTGCTGTCCGGTTTCTTCGACGCGATGGGCACCATCATCGGCGTCGGCCACGAGGCGAAGCTGACCGACGAGCAGGGCCGGCTGCCCGGCATGGGCCGCATCCTGATGACGGACGGCGTCGCGGTGGCGGGCGGCGGCTTCGGCTCCTGCTCGGCCAACACCTGCTTCGTGGAGTCCACCGCCGGTGTCGGCGAGGGCGCCCGCACGGGCCTGGCGAACATCATGACCGGCGCGCTGTTCCTGCTGGCCCTGGTCTTCACGCCGCTGGCCACCGTGGTGCCCTCGCACGCCGCGACCCCGGCGCTGGTCGTGGTCGGCTTCCTGATCATGGCCTCGAACGTGCGTGAGATCGACTGGAGCGACCAGACCGTCGCCGTCCCGGCGTTCCTGACGCTGATCTCCATGCCGTTCACCTACAGCATCACCAACGGCATCGGCATCGGCGTGCTCTCCTACATCCTGCTGCGCACCGCCACCGGGCGCTTCCGCGAGATCCCGTGGCTGCTGAACGCCGTCGGCGCCTGCTTCCTGGTCTACTTCCTGCTGGACCCGATCCAGCAGGTGCTCGGGATCGGGTGACCGGGACCGGGTGACCACAGCCGGGCGAGCCGCCCGGCGGATCGGACGGAGCCGCCCGCACGGAACGAGCGTCCGGACCACACGGTCCGGGCGCTCGTTCCGTGTTCCGGGGCGCGGCGGCGGACCCGTTCGAACGGCGCGCCGTTCGTCCGTAGGCTTGGCGCTTTCGTCTCCGTGGGCTCCGTGGACCCCGCGGGGGCGTGGTCGCGGTGTGGGTGGGGGAGCGCGCCGGTTCCTCCCGCCGGCCCGCTCGCGGGGCGAGGGTGGTGGAGAGCACTCCTCCCGCCGCCTCCCCGGACTGGTCCTTAGCAGAAGTAATGAGTTAGGCTAATGAATATGCCGGATCTTTCCCGGGGCGAGGACGCCGAAGCCGTCAACGCCCTCCGCTCCGCCACGATGCGCCTGGCGCGCCGTCTCAAGCACCAGCGCGTCGACGAGTCGCTGAGCCCGGCCGAGATGTCGGTCCTCGGCACCCTCGCGCGCTGCGGCTCCGCCACGCCGGGCGAGCTGGCGCGCAAGGAGCACGTGCAGCCGCCGTCGATGACCCGCATCGTGGCGATGCTGGAGGCCAAGGGGCTCGTCCGGCTGGAACCGCACAGGGACGACCGCCGCCAGAAGGTGGTCACCCAGACCGAGCAGGCCGAGGCGATGCTCCTCGCGAGCCGTACCAAGCGCAACGCCTGGCTCGCCGAGCTCGCCGGGCAGCTCGACGAGGACGAGTGGGCGCGTCTGCGCGCGGCGGCCCCCGTCCTGGAGAAACTCGCGCGACTGTAAGAAGGAGCAGTGCCACGAGGAGGCGAAACCGATTGAGTCCGGGACCCGGAGCACACTCCGCACCCGCACCTGACGAGAACACGAACGACCCCGCCGCGGCCGCGAGGACCGGGAAGGCCGCGAAGCCCTCGACGTTCAGCTCGCTGCGCATCCGCAACTACCGGCTGTTCGCAGCCGGGCAGCTGGTCTCCAACACCGGTACCTGGATGCAGCGCATCGCCCAGGACTGGCTGGTCCTCAGCCTCACCGGATCCGCGACGGCCGTCGGCATCACCACGGCCCTGCAGTTCCTGCCCATGATGCTGCTGGGGCTGTACGGCGGCGTCATCGCCGACCGCTACCCCAAGCGCAGGCTGCTGCTGATCACCCAGACGGCGATGGGCCTGACCGGACTCGCGCTCGCCGCGCTGACCCTCAGCGGCCACGTCCACGTCTGGCACGTCTACGCGCTCGCCTTCGTCCTCGGGCTGGCGACGGTCGTGGACAACCCCGCCCGGCAGACCTTCGTCTCGGAGATGGTCGGCCCCGAGCAGCTCGCCAACGCCGTCTCCCTCAACGGCGCCAACTTCCAGTCCGCCCGCCTGGTCGGCCCGGCCGTCGCCGGTGTGCTGATCACGGCCGTGGGCAGCGGCTGGGCGTTCCTGCTCAACGGGCTGTCGTTCATCGCGCCGATCACCGGCCTGCTGATGATGCGCACCGCCGAGCTGCACACCGCCCGGCGCGCCCCGCGCGCCAAGGGCCAGCTCCGCGAGGGCCTGCGGTACGTCGCGAGCCGGCCGGAGCTGATCTGGCCGATCACGCTCGTCGGCTTCGTCGGCACCTTCGCCTACAACTTCCCCATCTGGCTCACCGCCTTCACCGACCGGGTCTTCGACGAGGGCGCGGGCACCTACGGCCTGCTCAACAGCCTGATGGCCGTGGGCTCGGTCGCCGGCGCGCTGCTGGCGGCCCGGCGCGGTGTGAGCCGGATGCGGGTGATGGTCGGCGCCGCGCTGCTCTTCGGCGTGCTGGAGATGGCCGCGGCGCTCTCCCCGTCGTTCTGGGTCTTCGCCCTGCTGATGGTGCCCATCGGCGCGGTGGGCCTGACCTTCAACGTCACCGCCAACTCCACCGTCCAGCTCGCCTCCGACCCGGCGATGCGCGGCCGGGTGATGAGCCTGTACATGATGGTGTTCATGGGCGGCACCCCGCTCGGCGGTCCGCTGATGGGCTGGATCACCGACGCCTACGGCCCCCGCGCCGGCTTCCTGGCGGGCGGTCTGGTCTCGGCCGTGGCCGCCGTCGCCACCGCCCTGGTGCTGGCCCGGATCGGCGGGCTGCGGCCGCGGGTGGGCCTGCGCCGCGGCCGCCGGGGCCTGACGTTCGTCCCGGTGGCGCGGGGCGTGCGGGCGGCCGGGGTGCGGGACTC
>NZ_JBKJFM010000120.1:0-20113 GCF_046614825.1 Streptomyces nanhaiensis | reverse complement strand
AACCCGGAAGCTAAGCCTTTCAGCGCCGATGGTACTGCATGGGGGACCGTGTGGGAGAGTAGGACGCCGCCGAACGATTTGTGGAGAGAAAGCCCTGCCGGGTTCCCGGCAGGGCTTTCTCGCGTTCACGGAACTTCTCCTGCGTTCGGGTTGGGTGGCGTATGCGTTATGACCTGGTGATCTTCGACAACGACGGTGTCCTCGTGGACAGCGAGCCGATATCCAACCGGATCCTCGCCGCCTTTCTGACGGAGCTGGGGCACCCGACCACGTACGAGGAATCCATACGGGATTACATGGGTTCCGCCATGCACCGCATCCACGACCTGGTCCTGGAGCGTTCCGGGCAGCGGTTGCCCGTTGACTTCGACTCCGTCTTCCACGACCGCGTCTTCGAGGCCTTCCGGCGTGATCTGCTGCCCGTGCCCGGCGTCGGCGAGGTGCTGCGGAGCCTCGACGCCGAAGGCGTGCCGTACTGCGTCGCCTCGTCCGGCGGCCATGAGCGGATCCGGGTGGCGCTGGGGAAGACGGGGCTGTACGAGCGCTTCGGGGAGAAGCGTGTGTTCAGCGCGCAGGACGTCGGACGGGGGAAGCCCGCGCCGGACCTCTTCCTGCACACCGCCGAGGTGATGGGAGTGCCGCCCGGGCGCTGCGCCGTGGTCGAGGACAGCCCTCTGGGGGTGCGGGCGGCCGTCGCGGCGGGGATGGACGTGTACGGGTTCACCGCCATGACGCCGGGGGAGAGGCTGTCGGGGGCGACGGCGCTGTTCTCCACGATGGACGAACTGCCCGCGCTCCTCCTGTCCTGAGCCGCCGACGCGCCCTCCGGGGCAGGCCGGACGGCCCCGGACGCGGCGTTGCGGGCGGCCGTGTGGTTTCCCCGGGCCGCCCGATACGGTGGCGGGTATGAGCGGCGGCGCACAGTTGATGTGGGACGAGGCGGTCACCGGATACGACTTCGGGCCCGGGCATCCGATGGACCCGGTGCGCCTGAAGCTGACCATGGAACTCGTCGAGGCGTTCGGGCTGCCCGGCGCCTCAGGACTGAAGGTGGTCGCCGCGGCCTCCGCGGGCGACTCCACGCTCAGGCTCGTGCACCGCTCCGACTACATCGACACCGTGCGCAGGATCTCCGCGGATCCCCGGTCGGCGGACGGGTCGTACGGCATCGGGACCGAGGACGACCCGGCCTTCGAGGGGATGCACGAGGCCTCGGCGCTGATCGCCGGGCAGTCGGTCGGAGCCGCCGAGGCGGTGTGGCGCGGGGACGTCCTCCACGGCGTGAACTTCGCCGGCGGACTGCACCACGCGATGCCGGGCGGGGCGGCCGGTTTCTGCGTCTACAACGACGCCTCCCTGGCCATCGCCCGGCTGCTGGAGCTGGGCGCCGAACGGGTGGCCTACGTGGACGTCGACGTCCACCACGGGGACGGCGTCCAGGCGGCCTTCTGGGACGATCCGCGGGTGCTGACGGTGTCGCTGCACGAGCATCCCCGCATGATCTTCCCCGGGACCGGCTGGCCGGAGGAGACCGGAGGGGAGAAGGCGGAGGGGAGCGCGGTCAACATCGCGGTCCCGCCCGGCACGTCCGACGGCGGGTGGCTGCGGGCTCTGCACGGGGTGGTGCCGGAACTGCTGCGCTCCTTCCGGCCGCAGGTACTGGTGACCCAGCACGGCGCCGACACGCACATCGAGGATCCCCTCGCGCACCTGGCGGTGACCGTCGACGCCCAGCGGGTGGCCGCCGAGGCCTGCCACGACTGGGCGCACGAGTACGCGCAGGGGCGCTGGGTCGCGCTCGGCGGAGGCGGTTACGCGGTCGTCGACGTCGTACCGCGCTCCTGGACGCATCTGGTGGCGATCGCGGCGGGCGAGCCGATCGCCCCGAGGACCGTGATCCCGGAGGACTGGCGTCGGCAGGTGTACGCACGCACCCGGCAGGACGCGCCGCGGCGGATGACGGACGGGCGCGAGCCGGTGTGGTCGGACTGGGAGGCCGGCTACGACCCGGCGAGCGCCCTGGACCAGGCCGTGCTGGCCGCGCGGCGCTCGGTGTACCCGGCGCACGGACTGCTGCCCTGAACAGCCGGGGAGCCGGTTTCCGAGCCGTACTCCGGCACCGCCGGAGGCCGGGCGCGCCCCGCCGGTTCCCGGGCTTCTACGCTCCCTGTCCGGTGCCCCGTCGGCGGAGGGACCTCCCGTCCTCGCACCGGTGCGGGGGAGATGTGTCGACATGGCGACCCGGTTCGGGGTACGTCCTCGTCTCCTCCGGTGCGTACGGGGGGTCGCGCTGATCCGAGGGAAGGGAGCGCGCCGCTCGCCCGGTGCGCCGGGCGCACGCTCCCGCTCGCTCTCCCCCGTGCGTACGGTCCTCTGTGCCGCGGTGATGGCCGGCGGCCGCCGCGGGGACGGCGGCCAGGGGGTGTGAACGGGCTGCGTGGCAGGTCAGCCGGGCGACGGGGGGAGGGACCGAGCGGCAGGGGCGACCTCTCGGCGTTCGTCGCCGGAGCGGAGGGGCGCGCACGGGCGGCCGTCCCGCTCGATGACCCCACGGCGTCGGACGGCTACCGTCCGCTTGGTCGCTATGTGCTCAATCATTCCCTTCTGTCACATTAGGAGCCCGATGGCTGCTCCTCTTCCACACTTGCATCACCCGCCCCTAATCTGGGGAGGAGCGCGCATGCGAGCAGGAGACACCGGAGGGGAAGCCGGTGCCCGACATGTGCGGAAGGTTCAGGTGTGACATGGCTGCTGCCGAGAGGCCTCTGAACGAGGTCGTGTTCCTGACCGTGGCGGAAGTCGCCTCGGTGATGCGAGTGTCCAAGATGACCGTGTACCGCCTGGTGCACAGCGGTCATCTGCCGGCGATCCGGGTGGGCAGGTCCTTCCGGGTGCCGGAGCAGGCCGTCCACGAGTACCTCCGCGGATCGTACGTGGAGGCGGAGAAGAGCGCGTAACCGCAGAACGACGGGCTTGTCGCCCCCTCGTGTCACGAGCACTACCCGGCGCCGGGTAGGCTGGGCCGACGTAGGTCGTGTGGGCTCGGACGCCCCGCACCGAGTGACGAAGTGAGCGAGGGTAAGTCGTGGGCTCTGTTATCAAGAAGCGGCGCAAGCGGATGGCCAAGAAGAAGCACCGCAAGCTGCTCAAGCGCACGCGCGTTCAGCGCCGCAACAAGAAGTGAGCGGGCGCGCCGCACACTGACCACCGCCCTCCCACCGCCGTGTCGGTGGGAGGGCGGTGGCGTTCCACCGGGGAGAGGCGGCCAGCCGATACGGTGGCCGGGAAACCCGTCCGCAACCGGTCCGGGTGACGGACCGCGAGGAACGACGAGGAGTACGGAGGGCTGCCGGGACCCGTGGCAGGGCCTCCCGGGGGCGGCCCACCGCACGCCGAGAGGGAGCAACGTTGGGCAAGGTCGTGCTCGTCACAGGCGTCGCCCGCCGGCTCGGCGGGCGCTTCGTGCGGCGGATCCTGCGCGAGCCCGACGTCGACCGGGTCGTCGGGGTGGACGCCGTGCCGCCCGGACACCACCTCGGCGGGGCCGAGTTCGTCCGTGCCGACATCCGGCAGCCCTCGGTCGCCGGGGTGCTGGCCGAACACAACGTGGACACCGTCGTGCACCTGGACGTCAGCGGGGTGCAGCTCCTGCCCGGCAGCCGTGCGTCGGTCAAGGAGACCAACGTCATCGGCACCATGCAGCTCCTGGGCGCGTGTCAGAAGGCGCCGTCCGTTCAGCGGCTGGTGGTGAAGTCCAGCACGAACGTCTACGGCTCCTCGTCGCGCGACCCGGCGGTGTTCACCGAGACCACGCCGGCCAAGGCGCTGCCCGGCGGCGGGTTCACGAAGGACATCGTGGAGGTCGAGGAGTACGTGCGCGGGTTCGCCCGCCGCCGCCCCGACGTGGCGGTGGCCGTGCTGCGCTTCGCCAACATCCTCGGCCCCGACGCGGACACGCCGCTGGCGGACTACTTCCGGCTGCCGGTGCTGCCGACCGTCCTCGGATACGACCCGCGGCTGCAGTTCGTCCACGAGGACGACGTCGTCGAGGTGCTGCGGCTGGCGGCCGGGGAGCCGCGGCGCGGCACGCTCAACTCGGGGACGTTCAACATCGCGGGTGACGGGGTACTCCTGCTGTCCCAGGCCGCGCGGCGGCTGGGGCGGCCCACGCTGCCCCTGCTGCTGCCGGCGATCCGGTGGACCGGGACCGCGCTGCGCACGGTCGGTGTCACGGACTTCTCGGCCGAGCAGATCCGGCTGCTGACGCACGGCAGGGTCGTGGAGACCACACAGATGCGCGAGGTCCTCGGCTTCGAGCCGCGGTACACCACGGCCGGGGCCTTCGCCGACTTCGCGCGCGCATGCGGCCCGGGGCTGCTGCCGCCGGAGAAACTCGCACACGCGGTGGACCGCATCGAGGAGGTCGTCCGCCATGGCTGACGCCAAGGTCATTCCCTTCGACGACGACCGGTCGCGCGGCGGCCCGTCCCGGGCCGCCCGGGGGCGGGCGGCGGGCAGTGGGCGCCGTACGGGGGGCGACGGCGGCCGTACCGGCCAGGAGGAGCGGGGCGGCGCGCAGACGCCGCTCGCGGCCGTGCCGCAGGCCGGTCCCCAGGACGGTCCGGAGCGCGCTTCCGGGGCGCAAGGCCGGGAGGCGGCCGCGGAGGAGGGCGTGCCCGCGGAGGGCCGGGCGGGCCGGGGTGACTGGGACCGCAGGATCGCCGAGGGGCTGGCCTTCCTGCGGCGGCGGATCACCGGGGATTACGAGGTCGACGAGTTCGGCTACGACGCCGACCTCACCGACCATGTGCTGATGTCGATGCTGCGGCCGATGTACGAGAAGTACTTCCGGGTCGAGGTGCTGGGTATCGAGAACATCCCCTCCGAGGGCGGCGCGCTGGTGGTCGCCAACCACTCCGGGACCCTGCCGCTGGACGCGCTGATGCTCCAGGTCGCCGTGCACGACCACCACCCGCAGGGGCGGGCCCTGCGGTTGCTGGCGGCCGATCTGGTCTTCATGCTGCCGGTCGTCAACGAGCTGGCCCGGAAGGCCGGGCACACCCTGGCATGCACGGAGGACGCCCAGCGGCTGCTGGAGCGGGGCGAGGTCGTCGGGGTGATGCCGGAGGGCTTCAAGGGGCTGGGGAAACCGTTCTCCGAGCGCTACAAGCTCCAGCGCTTCGGGCGCGGCGGCTTCGTCTCAACGGCGCTGCGGGCCGGGGTGCCGATCGTGCCGTGCTCGATCGTCGGGGCGGAGGAGATCTACCCGATGGTGGGCGACTTCAGGACGCTGGCGCGGCTGCTGGGCATTCCGTACTTCCCGGTCACGCCCACCTTCCCCTGGCTGGGGCCGCTGGGGATGGTGCCGCTGCCGACGAAGTGGACGATCCAGTTCGGCGAGCCGGTCCCGATGGACGACTACCCGCCGGAGGCGGTCGACGACCCGATGCTGATGTTCAACCTCACCGACCAGGTGCGCGAGACGATCCAGCACACCCTCTACAGGCTGCTGGTGAGGCGGCGTTCGGTGTTCTTCTGAGCGGTGCCGCGGCGGTACGCGCTTCGGTACGTGCTCCGGCGGTACATGCTCAGGGCGGCCGGTGTTCCGCGAACACCGGCCGCCCGTCCGCTAGTCGGAGTCGTCCGCCTCGATGCCCAGTCCCGGCAGGAGGTTCGGGAGGAGCGGCGGGATGGTGATGTCCGGCTCGGGGAGCCGGGGGGCGCCTTCCGGTGACGCCGACGCGCCGTCCTCACCGGGTGAGGGTTCCAGCAGGTCGCCGGGGGCGGGCAGGAGCCCCACCCCGTCCGGGCCGGTGGATCCGGACGAACCGGACGGACTGGGCCGCCGTTCGCCGTCCCGGTCGCCCTCCTCCGTGCCGTCCGCACCGCTCCCGGCGGCTACGGGCGACGACGGCGGGACCGTACGGCCGGTGCCCGGCCGGTCGCCGCCGTCGGTGCCGGCGGCGGAGTCCGCGTCCTCCTGCCCGGAGTCCAGCAGGGGCCTCAGCGGGCCGACCTCGTCCTCTATGGCGTCGAAGAGCGAACTGACCTCGTCGCCCACGTCGGTGAGCTGGACGGGAAGGCCCGCGCGTACCTCGTCCCACTTGGTGCGGTGGGACTGGGAGAAGGACGACAGCGAGCGGATCGGCGCGACGTCGCCCTCGCGCTCGTACGCCTGGCTGAGCAGCCGGTGGCCCTCGGAGACGTCGTCGCGCATGAGGGAGAGCGTCCTGCGGATGTCGCCGAGCGACTCGTGGTCCAGCGGGCCCGACCGGCCGCGCTCCAGCAGGCGCCGGGCCTCGTTCAACCGTGTGGAGGCGTGGTCCAGACGGACCCTGCCGCGGTCGGCCTCGTCGCCCGCCATGCCGAGTCTGAGGTCCTCCACGCCCAGCTTGAGGCCGTAGAGGGTGTCACCGGGCAGGGCGTCGGCGCTGGCCACGGCGGCTCCGCCGAGGGCGCCCGCCGCGACACCGAAGCCCAGACCGCCGGCCGCCAGCCCCTTGGTGAGCCTCGTCCTGGGACGCAGTCTGCTCAACGGGCCCAGCGGGGAGGCCCGGTGGGCCCCTCCGCGCCCCGTGCGGGCGGAGCGCGGGCCGGGGACCGAGGCGCCCTCGCCGCTTCCGGCGAAGGCGTTCTCCACGGCGGCGAGGAGCTGTGCCCGCTGGGCGGCCTTGACGTCGGGGTCCATGACCGGCTTCGGCAGGGCGTCGAGCCTGCCGGCCAGCGACAGCAGTGCCGCCCGCTCGTCGGACGGTCCGCCCGTCGGCCCGGCTCCGGCTCTCGTCTCCTCCGCCGCCCCGGCCGGGGCTCCGGGGGCGGCGCCCCCGGACCGGTCGGCCGCCCTGCCCTCGGACTCGCGCTCGTCGAGGGCCTGGGCGAAGGCGTTTGCCCGCCGGCTCGGCGATACGGCTCCCATCACGGGCGGCACCTCCTCTCGTCAGCACAGTCGACTCCCTGCCCCACATGAGGGTTGCACGGCCGTACGGGAGCGGCGGCTCGGGCGCCGCAGTCCGGACGCGACGGGCCGCGGGGAGTCTGCAAACCGCACAACGACCACCGGCCGACGGGGTTACGCCCCGAGGGGGGTGCGATCGTCCCGCCGGCTCCTGCGAAACGGAACGTCACCGCACGTCACCGCTTGTCATCGGCTGTCCTCCGGCAGCAGTCGGGCCAGGGTCCGCACCGCCCGGTACTGGAGGGTCTTGATCGCTCCCTCGTTCTTCCCCATGACCCGCGCGGTCTCGGCGACCGACAGGCCCTGGAGGAAGCGGAGCGTCACGCACTCCTGCTGCTGCGGGTTGAGCCGGCGAACGGCATCCAGCAGGGCCGCGTTGGAGAGGGACTCCAGGACCGAGTCCTCCGGGCTGCGCTCCACCTCGTTGGCGTCGAGCATCTCGCCGGTGGTCACCTCGAGGCGGAAGCGGCTCGACTTGAAGTGGTCGGCGACCAGGTTGCGCGCGATGGTGACCAGCCAGGCGCCGAAGTCCCGGCCCTGCCAGGTGAAGGTGCCGATCCGGCGCAGGGCGCGCAGGAACGTCTCGCTGGTGAGGTCCTCGGCCGTGGCCCGGCCGCCGACGCGGTAGTAGATGTAGCGGTAGACGGTGTCGGAGTACTGGTCGTAGAGGTGCCCGAAGGCCTCGGCCTCGCCGCCCTGGGCGCGTTCGACGAGGTCCATCATGCGGCGGCTGTCGCCGTCCACCGGGCGCCGGGCGGCGCCCGGGGTGGCCGCGGCGCGGGCGCGCCGGCCCACCGCGGCGGTGCCGGCGGCTCCCTCGGCCAGGGCGTAGACGGGGCCTGCGGGGACAGGTGCGGCGAGGGCGGGGACGGCGTGCGCGGTGGGGACGAGGACGCGCAGCTGGTCGATGACCAGCGTGCGCAGCGCAGCCAGGCCCGAGGCGTCAACCCCGACGTGTGGGTACACGGGACTCCCAGAGGCAGAGCTTCCATCACGTGCAGTGCGGGACCGTCCGCCCGTCACAAGGGCGTGTGGACACCGGATTGCGTCTGAGGAGAATAACGCTTCGTACAGGCCGTGCTACACCTAGTTGCCGAAATCGCCGGTTAGGTTTGCTCCGCTATGCGTTTGCGGCTGCTCGGGTGGCGAACCGGGATGCCGATTCGACCGGTTCGTGTCACTTTCTGATCGGCCGCCGGTTCCCTTGTGCCCGCAGGGCGGTTTCCGTCCGAACTGGCGACCGGTGCGGCGGTGCCGGGGGCCGCCTCAGCGGCGGCGGCGCTGGATCGCCATGGCCGCCGCGGCGCCTCCGGCCACCGCGCCCACCCCGGCCGCGGCGGGGATGCCCACCTTCGCCGCCTTCCTGCCGGTCCGGTAGTCGCGCAGCCGCCAGCCCCGCTCGCGCGCGTGGGCGCGCAGCCTGCTGTCGGGGTTGATGGCGTACGGGTGCCCGACCAGCGAGAGCATCGGGATGTCGTTGGCCGAGTCGCTGTAGGCGGCGCAGCGTGAGAGGTCCAGGTCCTCGGCGGCGGCCAGCGCGCGCACCGCCTCCGCCTTCGCCGGGCCGTGCAGCGGCTCGCCGACCAGGCGCCCGGTGTAGACGCCGTCGACGGACTCGGCGACCGTGCCCAGGGCGCCGGTCAGCCCCAGTCTGCGGGCGATGATCGTGGCGGTCTCCACGGGGGCGGCGGTGACCAGCCACACCTTCTGGCCCGCGTCCAGGTGCGCCTGGGCGAGCGCGCGGGTGCCCGGCCAGATCCGGCCGGCCATGTACTCGTCGTAGATCTCCTCGCCGATCTCCATCAGCTCCGAGACGCGGTGACCCTTGACGATGGACAGCGCGCTGTCGCGGGCGTCCTGCATGTGCTCGGCGTTCTCCGAGCCCGCGAGCCGGAACCAGGCCTGCTGCCAGGCGAAGCGGAACAGTTCGCGCTTGTGGAAGAACTTCCGCTTGTACAGGCCCCGGCCGAAGTGGAACAGGGCCGCGCCCTGCATGATCGTGTTGTCGAGGTCGAAGAAGGCCGCGGCCCTGGTGTCCCCGTGGACGGGGAACTCCGGCTCCGCCGGTTTCCCCGCCTCGCCGGGGGCGAGCGCGTCGACCTCCCGCGAGGTCTTGCGCGCCGCCTCGGCGGCGGCCTCGCCCGCGAGAACGCTGCGAGCCGTCGCCGAACGCCTGCGGGGAACGAGCCATCCAAGTGCGGCCATGCCGCGAGCATAGCCAGTGTTCCGTGGGCTTCCGGTGACGGAGGGGTGTCGGCAGGGCGGTGACTGCGCCAACCGGGGAAAGCGCGTTCCCGGCCCGGTCGGCGGCACGCCCCCTCCGGCGCCCCGTGCCCGCGGAGGACGACCGCGCGCGGTGCCGGAAGGAGGTTCCGGGGCGGGCGCCGGAGAGGGTGCGGCCCGGGGACGGGAGGGGGAGCGGGTGCGGCGGGAGGCGGGCGCGGCGGCACAATGGCGGTCATGAAGACCGTCACTCTCATCGGCAAACCCGGATGCCATCTGTGCGACGACGCGCGCGCGGTGGTCGGCGAGGTGTGCGCGCAACTGGGCGCGCGCTGGGAGGAGAAGGACATCACGCAGGACGAGGAGCTGTACCGCAGGTACTGGGAGCAGATCCCGGTGGTGCTCGTGGACGGCGCGCAGCACGACTTCTGGCGCGTGGACCCGCGGCGGCTGCGCGCGGCGCTGGAGGCGTGACCGCGGCGGGGGCCGCTGCCCGGGGCCTGCGCGGGGGAGGGCCTGCGGCGGGGGTTCGACCGCCTCTCGACCGCTTCTCGGGACGTTCCACGGCCGACGGGCGTATACGTGGGAGGTGTGCCGGGCGGGATCCGGTTCCGTGCGGCGCGTGTGGCACCGGTCACTTTGGCCGGACAAAGCGGACACCGTCTTTGTGCACACGTTCACAAAGACATAGCCTGGGCGGGACGGAGCGGTCCGGACGCATGTCCAGGGGGTGTCCAGCGGGGCCGCTCACCGCTTCGCGCAGACGGCAGGAGCACTGTGGCAACTGGCCGAACACACCGACCGGCGACCCGTAGCCGAGGGATCCCCGAGGCCACCGTCGCCCGGCTTCCGCTGTACCTGCGGGCGCTCACCGCGCTCTCCGAGCGCTCGGTGCCCACGGTCTCCTCGGAGGAGCTGGCCGCCGCCGCCGGCGTCAACTCCGCCAAGCTGCGCAAGGACTTCTCCTACCTCGGCTCGTACGGCACGCGCGGTGTGGGCTACGACGTCGAGTACCTCGTCTACCAGATCTCCCGCGAGCTGGGCCTGACGCAGGACTGGCCCGTCGTGATCGTCGGCATCGGAAACCTGGGGGCCGCGCTCGCCAACTACGGCGGCTTCGCCTCCAGGGGCTTCAGGGTCGCCGCGCTGATCGACGCGGACCCGTCGATGGCCGGGAAGCCGGTCGCGGGCATACCGGTGCAGCACACCGACGACCTCGAGGCGATCATCGAGGACAACGGCGTCTCCATCGGCGTCATCGCCACCCCCGCCGGAGCCGCCCAGCAGGTCTGCGACCGGCTCGTGGCCGCCGGGGTGACCTCCATCCTCAACTTCGCGCCGACCGTGCTGTCCGTGCCCGACGGTGTGGACGTGCGCAAGGTCGACCTCTCCATAGAACTGCAGATCCTCGCCTTCCACGAGCAGCGCAAGGCCGGTGAGGAGGCGCCCGGCGAGGGCGGTGCCGACACCACCCCGCCCGCCGCGCCGCCCGCCGCGGCCGTGCGCCGCCGCGGCGAGGAGAGCGAACCGGGGCCTGACGGGGACGTGCCCGCCGTGATGCCCGCATGAACGAACGAGCGACCGTGAGACACGTCACGCGCGCACCGCACGCCGTACGGTCCGAGCGGAGCGGAGGCCGCGCATGAGTCTGCTGGTAGTGGGGCTGAGCCACCGCAGCGCACCGGTGAGCGTCCTGGAGCGGGCCTCGCTGGCGCCCGAGGTGCGCGGCAAGCTCCTGCAGGACGCGGTCGGCGCCGAGCCCGCCTCCGAGGCCGCGGTGCTCTCCACCTGCAACCGCACCGAGCTCTACGCCGACGTCGACAAGTTCCACGCCGGCGTCGCCGAGCTGTCCTCCCTGCTGGCCCGCTACAGCGGGGTCGGCCTGGAGGAGCTGACCCCGTACCTGTACGTCCACTACGAGGACCGGGCCGTCCACCACCTGTTCTCGGTGGCCTGCGGACTGGACTCGATGGTCGTCGGCGAGGGCCAGATCCTCGGCCAGATCAAGGACGCGCTGGCCGTGGCGCAGGACCAGCACACCGCCGGGCGGCTGATGAACGACCTGTTCCAGCAGGCGCTGCGGGTCGGCAAGCGGGCGCACAGCGAGACCGGCATCGACCGGGCCGGGCAGTCCCTGGTCACCTTCGGCCTGGAGCAGCTCGCCGCCGGGCGCCCGGTCGCCGAGTGGATGCGCGGCCGGCGCGCCCTGGTGATCGGCGCCGGCTCGATGTCCTCCCTGGCCGCCACGGTGCTCGCGCGCGCCGGCGTCACCGAACTGGTGATCGCCAACAGGACGCTGGAGCGCGCCCGGCGCCTGGCCGCCGGGCTCCACGGCGGCGGGCTCACCGCGCGCGCCGTGCCCGCCCGCGACATGCCCGCCGAGCTCCCGCACGCGGACGTCGCCGTCTCCTGCACCGGTGCCACCGGGCTGGTGCTGACGGCCGGCGACCTGGCGGCGGCGCTCGCCGCGCGCGCCGGGTCCCGCGGCCCCCGCGAGGAGCCGATGGCGC
Organism: Streptomyces nanhaiensis; assembly: GCF_046614825.1. NCBI lineage: Bacteria > Bacillati > Actinomycetota > Actinomycetes > Kitasatosporales > Streptomycetaceae > Streptomyces > Streptomyces nanhaiensis. The sequence continues at coordinate 8,425 of NZ_JBKJFM010000120.1, read as the reverse complement.
TGCTCGACCTGGCCATGCCCCGCGACATCGACGCCGCCGCGCACCGCCTGGAGGGCGTACGGTTGGTGGACATCGAGTCGCTGGCCGAGGCCTCCGCCGACGCCCCCATGGCCGCGGACGTCGACAAGGTGCGCGGCATCGTCGCCGACGAGGTCGCGGCCTTCGGCGCCGCCCAGCGGGCCGCGACGATCACGCCCACCGTGGTCGCGCTGCGCGCCATGGCCGCCGACGTCGTCGCGGCCGAGATGGCGCGCCTGGACGGGCGCCTTCCCGGACTCGACGCCAAACAGCGCGCCGAGATCACCCAGACCGTGCGCCGGGTCGTCGACAAGCTGCTGCACGCGCCGACCGTGCGCGTCAAGCAGCTCGCCGGCGAACCGGGCGGCGCCGGATACGCCGACGCGCTGCGAGAGCTCTTCGATCTCGACCCGCAGACCGTCGCGGCTGTCAGTAACCCCGAACAGGAGCGGCAATGAGCACCAACGCACCCCCGCCGCTGAAGCTGGGCACCCGCCGCAGCCGACTCGCCATGGCCCAGTCCGGGCAGGTGGCCGAGCGGGTCCGGCGCCTCACAGGCCGGCCCGTCGAGCTGGTGGAGATCACCACTTTCGGCGACGTCTCCCGTGAGCACCTCGCCCGGATCGGCGGCACAGGGGTCTTCGTCTCCGCGCTGCGCGACGCGCTGCTCGGCGGCGGGATCGACTTCGCCGTTCACTCGCTGAAGGACCTTCCCACCACCCAGCCCGAACAGCTGGCGCTGGCGGCCGTGCCCGTCCGGGAGGACCCCCGTGACGCGCTGGTCGCCCGTGACGGCCTCACCTTCGAGGAGCTGCCCGACGGGGCGCGGGTCGGCACCGGCTCGCCGCGCCGCATGGCGCAGCTGGCCGCCTGGGCCCGGTCGCTGGGCCGCGACATCGAGATCGTGCCGATCCGGGGCAACGTCGACACCCGCATCGGGTACGTGCGCTCCGGCGAACTGGACGCGGTCGTCCTCGCCGCCGCCGGCCTCAGGCGCGTCGGCCTGATCGGCGAGGCCACCGAACTGCTCGACCCCGGCGCGGTGCTCCCCGCACCCGGCCAGGGGGCGCTGGCCATCGAGTGCGCGGCCTCGCGCACGGACCTCGCAGCCCTGCTCGCCGAGCTCGACGACCCGCGCACGCGGGCCGCCGTGACCGCCGAGCGAACCCTGCTCGCAGCTCTGGAAGCCGGTTGCAGCGCGCCCGTCGGCGCACTGGCCGACATCCCGGAGGAGGGGCAGGATGTCACCGAACTGCGTCTGCGCGGTGTCGTCGGTACGACCGACGGCACCACACTGGTGCAGTTGTCCACCACCGGTCGCGTACCGGCGTCCGCCGGTGAGGCGCTCTCCCTGGCCCAGGCCATGGGGCGCGAACTCGCCGACGAGATGCTCGCCAAGGGCGCGGCCGGTCTGATGGGGGAGCGAGCACATTGAACCCCACCACCGATCACTCGTACGGCGCCCACGGGCACGTCACCTTCCTCGGTGCCGGGCCCGGGGACCCGGGACTGCTGACGCTTCGCGCCGTCGAGGCGCTGGCACAGGCCGATGTACTGGTCGCCGACCCGCAGGTGTACGACGTCGTGCGGGCGCACGTGCGGGCAGGTGTCGACACCCCGCTCCAGACAGCAGGTGACGACACGTCAACAGCATCCGCGGGTGCCGACGATGCCGTAAATCTTGTCATGCGGGCCGTGCGCGGCGGCAAGCGGGTCGTCCGTGCGGTCGCCGGCGACCCCGGGCTCGACGCGGACGCGGCGAGCGAGATGCTTGCCTGCGCATCCGAGGGGGTCACCTTCGAGGTCGTGCCGGGCATCGCCAACGCCGTGGGGGTGCCTGCCTACGCCGGTGTGCCGCTGCGCAACGGCCACGGCGCGGACGTGCGGTTCCTGGACGCGCGGACCGCCGACGCCCAGGCGTGGAACGAGGTCGGCGCCAGCGACGCCACCCTGGTGGTCTCCACCACCCTGGAGGCGGTCGCCGCCACCGCCGCCGAGCTGGTCACGGCGGGCCGCAAGCCCGACACCCCGCTGACCGTCACCGTCGACGGCACCACCACCCGGCAGCGCACCTGGACGGCGACGCTGGGCTCCATCGCCCAGACCCTCAAGGCCGCCAAGGTGCTGCCCGCGGCCAACGGCCCCCGGCCGGCGATAGCCGTGGTCGGCGAGCTCAGCGCCGCCGCGCAGCGCGACCGGCTCGCGTGGTTCGAGTCCAAGCCGCTGTTCGGCTGGCAGGTGCTGGTGCCCCGCACCAAGGAGCAGGCCGCCTCGCTCTCCGACCAGCTGCGCTCCTACGGCGCGGTGCCCAGCGAGGTGCCCACCATCGCCGTGGAGCCCCCGCGCACCCCGCAGCAGATGGAGCGCGCGGTCAAGGGCCTGGTCACCGGGCGCTACGAGTGGATCGCCTTCACCTCGGTCAACGCGGTCAAGGCGGTGCGCGAGAAGTTCGAGGAGTACGGCCTGGACGCCCGCGCCTTCGCCGGGATCAAGGTCGCGGCCGTCGGCGAGCAGACGGCGAAGGCGCTGGTCGACTTCGGCGTCAAGCCCGACCTGGTGCCCAGCGGCGAGCAGTCCGCGGCCGGGCTGCTGGAGGACTGGCCGCCCTACGACCCGGTCTTCGACCCGATCGACCGTGTCTTCCTGCCGCGCGCCGACATCGCCACCGAGACGCTGGTGGCGGGTCTGATCGAGCTGGGCTGGGAGGTCGACGACGTCACCGCCTACCGGACGGTGCGCGCCTCGCCGCCGCCGGCCGAGACGCGGGAGGCGATCAAGGGCGGCGGGTTCGACGCCGTGCTGTTCACCTCCTCCTCCACCGTCCGCAACCTCGTGGGGATCGCGGGCAAGCCGCACAACGTGACGGTGATCGCCTGCATCGGCCCGGCGACGGCGAAGACCGCCGAGGAGCACGGGCTGCGCGTGGACGTCATGGCGCCGGAGCCGTCGGTGCACAAGCTGGCCGAGGCGCTGGCGGAGTTCGGCGCCAGGCGCCGGGACGCGATGATCGAGGCCGGCGAGGCGGTGCAGCGGCCCAGCGAGAAGCGTCCGACCAGGAGGAGGGCACGGACATCGTGACGATCGGCAAGAGCACCTACGGCAGCGGCTACGACGGGGGGCGCGGCGGCTACGGGGACTTCCCCGTGGTGCGCCCCCGGCGGCTGCGCACCACCCCGGCGATGCGCCGGATGGTCGCCGAGCACCGGCTCCACCCGGCCGATCTGATCCTGCCCGCCTTCCTGCGGGAGGGCATCACCGAGCCGGTCGAGATCTCGTCGATGCCGGGCGTGTACCAGCACACCCGCGAGACCCTGCGCAAGGCGGCGGCCGAGGCCGTGGCGGCGGGCGTGGGCGGGATCATGATCTTCGGCGTGCCCGAGGAGGGGAAGAAGGACGCGACCGGGTCGTGCGGCACCGACCCGGACGGCATCCTCCAGGTGGCGCTGCGCGACGTGCGCGCGGAGGTCGGGGACGACCTGGTCGTCATGTCCGACCTGTGCCTGGACGAGTTCACCGACCACGGCCACTGCGGCGTCCTGGACGAGCGCGGCCGGGTGGACAACGACGCCACGCTGGAGCGGTACGCCGAGATGGCGTGCGTCCAGGCCGAGGCGGGCGCGCACGTGCTGGGGCCCAGCGGGATGATGGACGGCCAGGTCGCCTTCGTCCGCCGCGCCCTGGACGAGGCCGGCCACCAGGACGTGGCGATGCTGGCCTACACGGCCAAGTACGCCTCCGCGTTCTACGGCCCCTTCCGCGAGGCGGTGGACTCCTCGCTGACGGGCGACCGCAAGGCCTACCAGCAGGACCCGGCCAACGGGCGGGAGGCGATGCGCGAGCTGGCGCTCGACCTCGCCGAGGGCGCGGACATGGTGATGGTCAAGCCCGCGCTGCCCTACCTGGACGTGCTGCGCCGGGTGGCGGACGCGGTGGACGTGCCCGTGGCGGCCTACCAGGTCTCCGGCGAGTACGCGATGGTCGAGGCCGCCGCGCAGCGCGGCTGGATCGAGCGGGAACGGGCGATCATGGAGACGCTCACCGGCGCCAGGCGGGCCGGCGCGGACATGATCCTGACCTACTGGGCCACGGAGGCGGCCCGGCGGCTGCGCTGAGCCGCCGTGCGCGCCCGGGGCCGCCGGGGCCCGGGCGCCCGGCCGTGCCGCGCGGGCGCGTCAGCCCTTGACGCAGACGACCTGCCGCAGCTTCGCGACCACCTCGACCAGATCGCGCTGCCGCTCGATGACCTGCTCGATCGGCTTGTAGGCGGCCGGGATCTCGTCGACGACGCCGGAGTCCTTGCGGCACTCCACACCCCGGGTCTGCTCCTCCAGGTCCCGCGCGGTGAAGCGCTTCTTCGCCGCGTTGCGGCTCATCCGCCGTCCCGCGCCGTGGGAGGCGGAGTTGAAGGAGGCGGCGTTGCCCAGGCCGCGTACGATGTAGGAGCCGGTGCCCATCGAGCCGGGGATGATGCCGTACTCGCCGCCGCCCGCGCGGATTGCGCCCTTCCGGGTGACCAGCAGGTCCATGCCGTCGTAGCGCTCCTCGGCCACGTAGTTGTGGTGGCAGGAGATGACCGGCTCGAAGGAGGGGGCCGCCTTCCCGAACTCCCTGCGGATCACGCCCTTGAGCAGGCTCATCATGACCGCCCGGTTGCGCTTGGCGTACTCCTGCGCCCAGAACAGGTCGTTGCGGTAGGCCTCCATCTGGGGGGTGCCGGCGACGAACACGGCCAGGTCGCGGTCGACCAGGCCCTGGTTGTGGGGCAGTCCGCGGGCCACGCCGATGTGGTACTCGGCCAGCTCGTTGCCGATGTTGCGGGAGCCGGAGTGGAGCATCAGCCAGACGGCGCCGTCCTCGTCCAGGCAGACCTCGACGAAGTGGTTGCCGCCGCCGAGCGTCCCCATCTGCCGCGCGGCCCGCTCCCGGCGGAAGTGGACGGCCTCGGTGACGCCGTCGAAACGGGACCAGAAGGCCTCCCAGCCGGAGGCGGGGGCGTCGGGCAGGCCGCCCGGGTCGACGGGGTCGTCGTGCATGCCGAAGCCGACCGGGATGGCCTGCTCGATGCGCGAGCGCAGCCGGGAGAGGTCTCCGGGCAGGTCGTTCGCGGTCAGTGAGGTCCGTACCGCCGACATGCCGCAGCCGATGTCCACGCCGACCGCCGCCGGGCAGACCGCGCCCTCCATGGCGATGACCGAGCCGACGGTGGCACCCTTGCCGTAGTGGACGTCGGGCATGACCGCCAGGCCCCTGATCCACGGGAGCGTCGCGGTGTTGCGAAGCTGCCGCATCGCGCCGTCCTCGACGCCGGACGGGTCGGCCCACATCCGGATCGGCACCCGTGCCCCGGGAACCTCGGTGTACGACATGTTCGTTCGTCCCCCTGACGAAGAAGTGCGAGCACGCCCTGCCACATGCGTGCGAATCGCGTACGGATCGGGTGCGAACCGCGTACGTCCGCACACACAAGGCGGACGTATTACTGCATATGCACCGATGGGCGGAGGTCCCGCGGCGCGCGTGACGGACGTCGTGCGATAGACATTGTGTTCTGCCGTGGTCGCATGGCGGCAACGTGTTTTCGAGCGTTCGCGCGGACGAGGGAGTTGGGCAGTGCAGCGGAAGGCATACGCCACCGGCGCGGCGCTCGTCGCCGTGCTGGCCGTCGGGACCGTCGGCTGCACCGGCGGCTCCGGCACGGGCGGCGCCGCGGCCGACAGCAAGCCCGGCACGGTCGGCACAGCCGCCGCCACGGCTCCGCCCGGCACCTACCGCGATCTGCCCGAGCCCTGCGGCGCGGTCGACACCGGCCTCCTGCGGGCGATGCTGCCGGGCGCGGAGAGCGCCTCCCCGAAGGACGGCGCGGAGGGCGGCGGCGACGGGACCCCGGCGGCCTACGAGGGCGAACAGACCGTCACCTACGACAACGACCGCCGGGTCGGCTGCCGCTGGAAGAGCTCCACCGGCATGGGCAGCCGCCACCTCCTGGTCGACTTCGAGCGGGTCGTGTCGTACGACCCCGCCGTCAGCGACGACGAGCGTGCGGTGCGCCTGTACGAGGACATGGCGCTGGAGGCCGGCATCCCCACCTCGCCGCCCGCGGACGAGGAGTCCCCCGGCTCCGGGGAGGAGACGGACGGGGACGAGGCCGGTGCGGAGGACGCGGGGGACGGCGGCGAGGACTCCGGCGGGGCGTCCAGGAAGAGCGGCGCGCCCACCGGAAGCGGCGGCGAGGACGGCGACGGTGACGGCGGGGACGGTGACGGCGGCGGGGAAGGCGCCCGCGACGCCGGTGGCGAGCCCGGGACGGCCGTCCCGCAGCCCGCGCCCAGCGCGGCGCTGGCCCCGCGCCCCCTGGATGCCGTCGGGGACGCCGCGTACATCGACGACGAGCTGGTCACCGCGGACTCGGGCGTCCACCGGGACATCACCCTGGTCTTCCGCACCGGGAACGTCATCGTCACCGTCGAGTACGAGCAGTGGGTGACGGACAAGCGCAGGCTGCCCGACAGCGCCGAACTGCAGGAGAAGGCGCTGAGACTGGCCGGCCAGCTCGCCGGCAGGTTCCGGGACTGACGCCCGCTCGCGGGCCCGCCCGGCGCCCCGCCGGAGTCGGGACGGAGCCGGGACGGCGGACTGAGACGACGGACACACCCGGCCCCCGCGCCGCCCTCCGGAGCCCGCGGCCGTCCTAGGCTGCTGCGATGTCATCGCCCGATTGACGTACCGTCGTGCCGTCCGACAGGGCGTGCCCGGCGCCCAGCACATCCGGAAGCGAAGGAACCATGCACCGTAACGCCACGCGCACCGCCGTCCGCACCCTCGCCTGCGCCGCCGTGCCCATGCTGCTGGTCGCGGGCTGCTCCTCCGGCTCCGACGGCGACGACTCCGCCAGGCCCTCGCCCAGCGCCTCCGCCTCCAGCGCGTCCCCGACCCCGGCGCCGGTGAAGTTCACCACCCTGCCCGACCCCTGCAAGACCCTCTCGGGGGACACGGTCGGCGACGTGGTGCCCGAGGCGAAGAAGAAGGGCAAGAACCTCGGCTCCAAGGACGCGGACGGTTACGGCACCTGCCTGTGGAGCGGTCTGGACGACTACCAGTACCGGGCGCTGACGGTCTCCCTCAAGCGGTTCGACTCCGACGTGACGCTCGGCAGCGGCAGCGAGCGGGCCGCCGAGTACGCGGGCCAGCAGGTGGCCGCCGTCTCGCAGGACGAGGAGAACAAGAAGGTCAAGGACACCCCGCTCGACGGGGTCGGCGACCAGGCGACGTCCATAGCCTTCGAGACGGAGAAGAAGGACGGCGAGAAGACCGAGGAGTACCGCGAGCAGCGGATCGTCGCCATCACCGGCAACGTCGTGGTGACCGTGGACTACGAGGGCGCCGGCTTCGAGACCGGCAGGACGCCGAAGGCCGAGGACATCCGCAAGGGCGCGGAGAAGGCGGCGAAGGAGGCCGTCAAGGCCGTCAGGTGACCGGGCCGGCCGGACTGACACGGCCGACCGGGCCGGGGCCCTCCGTATCCGCCACCCGCCGCGCGTAACCTGTCTTCCCCTCGGGGGCCTCCCGCTCCCCGTCCCTTCCGCCCCCCTCGCCGTCCCGGCCGGGCGGCGGGCACCGGCGCCACGACGATCTCGCGAGGACACAGCAGTGGACCTGACACGCACTCACCGAATACTGATCGGCGTGGTCGTCGCCGGGGCGGTGGTGATCGCGGCGATCGGCTTCGCCGGATCGTACGCCGCCGTCCGCGACCTCGCCGAGCAGAAGGGCTTCGGCGGCTTCGCGCCGTTCTTCCCCATCGGCATCGACGCCGGGATCGTGGTGCTGCTCGCCCTGGACCTGCTGCTGACCTGGATCCGCATCCCCTTCCCGATGCTGCGGCAGACCGCCTGGCTGCTGACGGCCGCCACCATTGCCTTCAACGGCGCCGCCGCCTGGCCCGACCCGCTGGGGGTCGGGATGCACGCGGTGATCCCGGTGCTGTTCGTCGTCGCGGTCGAGGCAGCGCGGCACGCGGTCGGCCGGATCGCCGACATCACCGCCGACAAGCACATGGAGGGCGTGCGGCTCTCGCGCTGGCTGCTGGCCTTCCCCTCCACCTTCCGGCTGTGGCGCCGGATGAAGCTGTGGGAGCTGCGCTCCTACGACCAGGTGATCCGCATGGAGCAGGACCGCCTCATCTACGAGGCGCGGCTGCGGGCGCGCTACGGGCGCGGCTGGAAGCGGCGGGCGCCGGTGGAGGCGCTGATGCCGCTGCGGCTGGCGCGGTACGGGGTGCCGCTGGCGGAGACCGGCCCGGCCGGGCTGGCCGCCGCGGGCATCGATCCGCAGGCAGTCCCCGCCACGGGCGGGAAGGCCGCGGCCACGGGCGGGAAGGCCGCGGCCACGGGCGGGAAGGCCGCGGTCA
>NZ_JBKJFM010000011.1:0-67131 GCF_046614825.1 Streptomyces nanhaiensis | reverse complement strand
GGGGGCCGCGGCGCACCGCTCGGCCGGACCCCAGCCCGCCAGCACCACCGGCACGCCCCGGCCGGCCGCCTGGGCCACCCGGGCGAGCACGGCGGCATCGGGCAGGGTGTCGAAGGCGGTCACCAGCGTCGGGGGCGGCCCCTCGCGCAGGGCCGCTCCGTCCGGTCCGCCGTCCGGCCCGCCCGGCAGCACCCGCGCGGTCCAGTGCCGCGCGCCCCACTGCGGCTCCGGCAGCAGCCGCTGCCGGGCCAGCTCCAGGCGTGCCTCGTCGGTGTCCGTCCCCGTGACGGTCGCGCCCCGGGCCGCCGCCATCACCAGCGCCAGGCCCGAGCCGCAGCCCAGGCCCAGCACATGGGAGTGCCGTCCGACCTCGAACCGCTCGTATACCGCCTCGTAGAGCGGAACCAGCATCCGTTCCTGAATCTCCGCCCAGTCCCGGGCGGGCCGCGGGAGGTGCCGCTGTGCGAGCGTGGGTGCCATCGCAACATCCCCATTCCGATGGAAGGATCGCCGGATAACCGGCCGCCGTCTCGTCCCCCGAGAGGTCTTGGAAGTCCCCGAAAGCCAGGGAACTGCGCATCTGTCCCCGAGTCCAGAGGGGCGCCGGGGTGTTTCCACCCGCGCTTGCCCGCGCGCACTCCTACGTTCCCCCGGCAGTCCGGTTCACGCATCCGCAGCAGACCGCCGTAACATGCGCGGCATGGCAAAGGCTCCCGTGCTCACCCCCCAGGCGGAGGACTTCCCGCGCTGGTACCAGGACGTGATCAACAAGGCCGAGCTGGCCGACAACGGGCCGGTGCGCGGCACCATGGTCATCCGACCGTACGGGTACGGGCTCTGGGAGCGGATGCAGCGGGAGATGGACGCCCGCATCAAGGCCGCGGGCGCCGACAACGCCTACTTCCCCCTGTTCATCCCCCAGTCCTACCTGACCAGGGAGGCCGAGCACGTCGAGGGCTTCGCCCCCGAGCTGGCGGTCGTCACGCACGGCGGCGGCAAGGAGCTGGAGGAGCCGGTGGTCGTCCGGCCCACCTCCGAGACGATCGTCAACGAGTACTTCTCGAAGTGGGTGCAGAGCTACCGCGACCTGCCCCTGCTGATCAACCAGTGGGCCAACGTGGTGCGCTGGGAAATGCGTCCGAGGGTCTTCCTGCGAACGAGTGAGTTCCTGTGGCAGGAGGGGCACACCGCCCACGCCACCTACGAGGACGCGCGCGACTACGCCGCCCGCGTCCACCGGGAGGTCTACGCCGACTTCATGGAGAACGTCCTGGCCATGGACGTCGTGCTGGGACGCAAGACCCCCCGGGAGCGCTTCGCGGGCGCCATCAACACCCTCACCCTGGAGGGCATGATGGGCGACGGCAAGGCCCTGCAGATGGGCACCAGCCACGAGCTGGGCCAGAACTTCGCCAAGGCGTTCGACACCCGCTACCTGTCGAAGGACGGCGGGCGGGAGCTGGTCTGGCAGACCTCCTGGGGCACCTCCACCCGTATGGTCGGCGGCCTGATCATGATGCACGGCGACGACGCCGGGCTGCGGATCCCGCCGCGCCTGGCCCCCGTCCAGGCCGTCGTCCTGGCCATCAAGGGCGACGACGCGGTGCTGGCCAGGGTCCGCGAGGTCGGCGACCGGCTCGCCGCGGCCGGTGTCCGGGTGAAGGTGGACGACCGCACCGACACCCCCTTCGGCCGCCGGGCGGTGGACTGGGAGCTCAAGGGCGTGCCGCTGCGCGTCGAGATCGGCCCGCGCGACCTGGAGAGCGGCACCGCGATGCTGGTCCGCCGCATCGCCGGGGGCAAGGAGCCGGTGGCCGTCGACGCCCTGGCCGAACTGTGCCCGAGGCTCCTGGAGGAGGACCAGGCGCTGCTGCTGCGCCTGTCCCGCGAGCGCCGCGAGGCCCGGACCTCGGACGTGCGGACGGTGCAGGAGGCCGCCGAGGCCGCCGCCGCCGGAGGCTGGGCCCGCATCCCCTGGGCCGACCTGGGCCCGGAGGGCGAGGCGAGGCTCGCGGAGCAGTCCGTCACGGTGCGCTGCCTGGTCGGCGAGGACGGGTCGGTACCCGAGTCCGACGACGCCCCCGGTACGGTGGCCGTGGTCGCCCGCGCCTACTGAGAGCGCCCCGGGGCATCACGGGGCGTCACGGGGTGCCGCGGGGGCCCGGCCTTTCGGCCGGGCTTCCCGCCCCCGGCCGGTCCCGGCCCGGGCGGGTCCTCCCGGACCGCCATACCCGTCCCGTCGGTGCGCATCAACCTGAACTGACTGGTAGGTGCAAATTATTTGGGATGCCCCGTAATCGGAACACCGGGACACTCTGGCTCGTTGTGCACGACGTGAGCACGACACCACCTGTACTCGCCGCCGAGCTGGCGCTCGCGTGGGCCGACATCCAACGGCACCACCCGGAGCTGCCCGACCTGGCCGCGCCCGAATCGCTGATCGGGGAGTCGTCGTCCGCCTGCGGCGCCGAGCTCTCCTTCGAACGGCTGCTGCACGAGGCCGTCCACGGGATCGCCGCCGCCCGCGGAGTCCGGGACACCTCGCGCGCCGGCCGCTACCACAACCGCCGCTTCCTGGCGATCGCCGAGGAACTGGGCCTGGAGCACTCGGAGGAGCCGCATCCGAGCAGCGGCTTCTCGCTGGTCGTGATGAAGCCCGAGACCAGAAGGCGCTACCGGCCCACCATCGAGCGGCTGCAGCGCGCCCTGCGCGCCCACAGCGCCGCCACCGCCACCGACACCTCCCGCGCCTTCCGCGGCCCCGCCGCGCGGCACGGCTCGTCGGGCGGAGGGGTGCGGGTCAAGGCCGTGTGCGACTGCGGGCGCAACGTCCGGGTCGTCCCGTCCGTACTGGCCCAGGCGCCGATCATGTGCGGGGCCTGCGGGAAGCCGTTCCGCATCCCGGACAAGGAGAAGGAGGCGGTCGGGGTGGGCTGAGGCGCCGCGGACCCGCGCCGGACGGTGCCGGGAGGCCGGCCGCCCCCGCGGGGTGCGGCACGAGAGGTGTGGCACAATGGGCGGCTGTACTCGACAGCCGCACAGGACCCCTCTCTCCTCCGGCTGACGCGTCCACTCGGACACTCGGGTACCACAACCCCACGTGGCATCCCGCCGTGTCCAACCACGCCAAAGACCAGGAGACACCACAGCCGTGGCAGTCAAGATCAAGCTGAAGCGACTGGGCAAGATCCGTTCGCCTCACTACCGCATCATCGTCGCCGACTCCCGTACCCGTCGCGACGGCCGGGCCATCGAGGAGATCGGTCTGTACCACCCGGTGCAGAACCCCTCTCGCATCGAGGTCGACTCGGAGCGCGTCCAGTACTGGCTGGGTGTCGGCGCGCAGCCGACCGAGCCGGTCCTGGCCATCCTGAAGGTCACCGGCGACTGGCAGAAGTTCAAGGGTCTGCCGGCCCCGGAGCCGATGAAGGTCGCCGAGCCCAAGGCCGACAAGCGCGCCCTCTTCGAGGCCGCCGCCAAGGAGTCGGCGGACGAGCCCAAGGGTGAGGCCATCACCCAGAAGGCGAAGAAGGCCGACAAGAAGGCGGACGAGGCCGAGGCCGCCGCCGAGTCGACCGAGGCGTGACGATGCTGGAAGAGGCCCTCGACCATCTGGTGAAGGGCATCGTCGACCACCCCGACGAGGTGCAGGTCGCCTCCCGCAACCTGCGTCGCGGGCGCGTGCTGGAGGTCCGGGTCCACCCCGACGACCTCGGCAAGGTGATCGGCCGCAACGGCCGCACCGCACGCGCGCTGCGCACCGTCGTGGGCGCTCTCGGCGGGCGGGGCGTCCGCGTCGACCTCGTCGACGTGGACCAGGTCCGCTGAGGGCCGCAGCAGACAACGCAGAGCACCGGCACGGGCCGGGGGCGGCACCGCCGCCCCCGGCCCGTGCCGTGACCGCCGCCGTGCACGGACCGGGCGCGGGGCGGCGCAAGGGAACCGGCGAGAACCTCGAGAACCTGGAGTGACGAGCAGTGCAGCTGGTAGTCGCGCGCATCGGCCGCGCCCACGGGATCAAGGGCGAGGTCACGGTGGAGGTGCGCACCGATGAACCCGAGGTGCGCCTCGCCCCCGGCGCGGTCCTGGCCACCGACCCCGCCTCCGCGGGGCCCCTGACCATCGAGTCCGGGCGCGTCCACAGCGGCCGGCTGCTGCTGCGCTTCGAGGGCGTGCGGGACCGCACCGCCGCCGAGGCGCTGCGCAACACCCTGCTGATCGCCGAGGTCGACCCGGAGGAGACCCCCGAGGACCCCGACGAGTACTACGACCACCAGCTGATCGACCTCGACGTCGTCACCCGCGACGGAACGCCCGTCGGCCGGATCGAGGAGATCGCCCACCTGCCCCACCAGGACCTGCTCGTGGTGCGCAGGGCCGACGGCGGCGAGGTGCTCGTCCCCTTCGTCGGCGAGATCGTCCCCGAGATCGACCTGGAGGGGCAGCGGGCCGTCATCGACCCGCCGCCGGGGCTCATCGACGACCGCGCGGAGATCGCCGGATCCCGCACCGGGAGCGGCGCGGAGGACGGCGGGAACGGCAAGGGCGGCGAGGACGACGAGGACGGCGCCTGATGCGGATCGACGTCGTCACGATCTTCCCCGAGTACCTGGAGCCGCTCAACGTCTCCCTGGTGGGCAAGGCACGCGCCCGCGGCCTGCTCGACGTACGCGTCCACGACCTGCGGCAGTGGACCCACGACCGGCACAACACCGTCGACGACACCCCCTACGGCGGCGGCCCCGGCATGGTCATGAAGCCCGAGCCGTGGGGCGAGGCGCTGGACTCGGTCATCGCCTCGGGCTCGGACGGGCGGGAGGAGGGGCCGGTCCTGGTCGTCCCCACCCCCAGCGGCAGCCCGTTCACCCAGGAGACCGCCGTCGAACTGGCCGCCGAGCCGTGGCTGCTCTTCACCCCCGCCCGCTACGAGGGCATCGACCGCCGCGTGGTCGAGGAGTACGGCGAGCGCCTGCGGGTGCGCGAGCTGTCCATCGGCGACTACGTGCTGGCCGGCGGCGAGGCGCCCGTCCTGGTCATGGTGGAGGCCGTCGCCCGGCTGCTGCCCGGGGTCCTGGGCAACGCCGAGTCCCACCGCGACGACTCCTTCGCACCCGGGGCCATGGCCGACCTCCTGGAGGGCCCCGTCTACACCAAGCCGCCGGTGTGGCGCGGCCGGGACATCCCCGAGGTGCTGCTCAGCGGCCACCACGGCAGGATCGCCCGCTGGCGCCGGGACCAGGCGTTCCGCCGCACCGTGCGCTACCGCCCCGACCTGATCGGGAGATGCGACCCCGCGGCGCTGGACGCCGACGACCGCAGGCTGCTCGCCGAGCTGGGCTGGGCCGAGGGGCCCGACGGCCGATTTGGGCCCGTGGCCGGGGGCGTGGAAGAATAGGCCGCTGCCTCGCGTCCGGCGCGCGACCCTGCCACAGGGGGACCAACGCCCGACCGGTACGGCGGCTCACCGAACCCAACGAACGATTCCGCCGATGACCTGTGGCATCGGCGAGGAAAGCAGACGGTCATGCACCTTCTCGACAGCGTCGACTCCGCCTCACTGCGCAGCGACATCCCCAGCTTCCGCCCCGGCGACACCGTCAACGTCCACGTGCGCGTCATCGAGGGCAACCGCTCCCGTGTGCAGCAGTTCAAGGGTGTCGTCATCCGCCGCCAGGGCTCCGGCGTCCGCGAGACCTTCACCGTCCGCAAGGTCAGCTTCAGCGTCGGCGTGGAGCGCACCTTCCCGGTGCACACCCCGGTCGTCGAGAAGATCGAGGTCGTCACCCGCGGTGACGTCCGCCGCGCCAAGCTGTACTACCTGCGCGAGCTGCGCGGCAAGGCCGCCAAGATCAAGGAGAAGCGCGAGCGCTGATCCGCGACCGGCCCGCGCGGCGGAGCACAGGGCGCCCCGGCGCCCGTCGCCGTCCGCGGGGCACGGCCCCCCCGCGCCGCCGTCCGCACCGGTGTCCGCCGCGCCGCCGGGTTAGGCTCTCGGCTCGATGAACACCGACGAACAGCACACGCGACCCATGGAGCGCGACCGCTCCCCCAACCCCGTACGGGGAGGGGGACGCCGGTCGCGTTTCGTGCGTCCGGGGGCCTCGGTCGCCGCGGTCGCCGTGCTGCTCCTGCTGGTCCACACGTTCGCGGCGGAGCCCTTCCGCATTCCGAGCGGCTCCATGGGGAACACCCTCAAAGCGGGCGACCGCGTCCTGGCGAACAAGCTGGCGTACCGATTCGGCAACCTTCCGGCGCGCGGAGACGTTGTGGTGTTCGACGGCACCGGTTCGTTCGACCGGGAACCGTCGCGGGGGACCGACTACGTCAAGCGGGTCGTCGGAGTCGGCGGGGACAGGGTCAGGTGCTGCGACGAGCGGGGGAGGATCGAGGTGAACGGCGAACCGGTGGACGAGGCCTACCTGTATCCCGGTGACCGGCCCTCGGCCGTCCCGTTCGACATCGCGGTCCCGGAGGGGCGGCTGTGGGTGATGGGCGACCACCGCTCCCGGTCGAGCGATTCCCGGGACCGCCTCGGAGCCCCCGGCGGCGGCACCGTACCGGTGGAGAGGGTCATCGGACGGGCCGACTGGATCGTCTGGCCGGCCGGCCGCTGGACCTCCCTGCGGGGCCGTGATGGGTAGGCGCGGACGGCCGCGCGGCGGGCGGGCGGCCGTACACGCCGCACACGGTGGCGGGCGGGGGGCCGTCCGCGGTGGCGGCACGCCGCCGGAGCCCCGGACCACACTGCGTGGCCCCGGCGAGGGCCGGGCCGACCGACGGCGCGCCGCCAAGCGGATCAGAAGGCGCCGACGGCTGTCGGTGACCAAGGAGATCCCCATCCTGGTGGGCGTCGCACTGCTGATCGCACTGGTGCTCAAGACGTTCCTGGTGCAGGCGTTCGTCATCCCCTCCGGTTCGATGGAGCAGACGATCAAGATCGACGACCGGGTGCTGGTGGACAAGCTGACGCCCTGGTTCGGCTCGCGCCCCGAACGCGGTGACGTGGTGGTCTTCAAGGACCCCGGGGGCTGGCTGCCGCCGGGGGAGGAGCCGGAGCGGGACGACCCCGTGGGCATCAAGCAGGGCAGGCAGTTCCTGACCTTCATCGGACTGCTGCCCTCCGCCGAGGAGCAGGACCTGATCAAGCGGGTCATCGGCATCGGCGGGGACACCGTCGTGTGCTGCGACGAGGACGGCCGGGTGACGGTCAACGGCGCACCGCTGAACGAGCCGTACCTCCACCCGGGCAACGAGCCCTCGCAGACGCGCTTCGAGGTGAAGGTGCCCCGGAACCGCATCTTCGTGATGGGCGACCACCGCTCCAACTCCGCCGACTCCCGCTACCACCTCCAGGACCCGGGGAAGGGGACCATTCCCGAGAGCCTGGTGGTGGGCAAGGCCGTGGTGATCGCCTGGCCCTACGCCCACTGGCGACGGCTGGAGGAGCCCGAGACCTACGCGTCGGTACCGGATCCGCGCGGCGAAACCGCCTCCGCGGCCGCGGGCCCCGACAATGGCGGTGACGATGAGTTGGTGCGGATACCGAGCCTTGCGGAACTCCCGCTCGTTATGGGAGTGGCAGGCGTTGGTCTGCACAGGCTGAGGCGCGGGCTGCAGCGCGGTGAGAGTGGTATCGGTGTGAGGAGTGGATGTGGGGGACGTGGCGGTCGGGGCGCGATCCGACGCGGACGGGCCCGAGCGGCGGGCCGACGGCGAGCCCGTGGAGCGCGGTGAGGAGACGGCCGCGGGCCCGGACAGCGGAGAGAGAGTGACGGAAAAGAAGCAACGCTCCTTCCTGAAGGAACTGCCCATCCTCATCGGCATCGCGCTGCTGCTGGCCCTGGGGATCAAGACGTTCCTGCTGCAGGCGTTCTCCATCCCCTCCGACTCGATGCAGAACACCCTCCAGCGGGGCGACCGGGTGCTGGTGGACAAGCTGACGCCCTGGTTCGGGGCCGAGCCCGAGCGCGGCGAGGTCGTCGTCTTCCACGACCCGGGCGGCTGGCTCGACGAGTCGGTCCGGCAGGACACCAACGTGTTCCAGGACTTCATGAGCTTCATCGGCCTGATGCCCTCCGCCGAGGAGCAGGACCTGATCAAGCGGGTCATCGCGGTCGGCGGCGACACCGTGGCGTGCGAGAAGAACGGTCCCGTCACGGTCAACGGCAAGGCACTGGAGGAGGGGGCCTACGTCTACCCCGGCGACTCCCCCTGCGGCAGCGAGGGCTTCGGCCCGGTCAAGGTCCCCGAGGACCGGATCTGGGTGATGGGCGACCACCGCTCCAACTCCCTGGACTCCCGTTTCCACCAGCAGCTCCCCGGACAGGGGACGGTGCCCGTGGACGACGTCGTGGGCCGGGCGGTCGTCAAGGCGTGGCCGATCGACCGCTGGGGCACCCTCCCGGTGCCCGACACCTTCGCCGAGCAGGGCCTGGCCGCGGCTCCCGCGGCGCTGGGCCTGGTGGGCGCGGTGCCGCTGGTGATGTGGCGGCGGCGCCTGAGGGCCGGGGCCGCGAAAGGGGCTGCCGGAGCGCCCGGGACGGCGGGAGCTTCCGGGACGGCGCCCGGAGCCGCGGGCGGGACGGACGGGCCGGCCGAGGGCTGACCCGGGGACGTACCCGGAGGTAGGGTGCGGCGCAGACCGTCGCTGGACCCAGACCTTCCGGGAGCGTGAGTGAGCAGAGCCGAACGTACCGGGGGAGGCCGCGGCCGTCTGGGCCAGGTGCTGTCGTCGGCGGCCGTGGCGATCGGCTGCGTCCTCTTCCTGGGCGGTTTCGCCTGGGCCGCCGTCCTGTACCAGCCCTATGCCGTGCCCACCGACTCCATGGCGCCCACCGTCGAGGCCGGGGACCGGGTGCTGGCCGAGCGCGTCGACGGCGACGAGGTCCGGCGCGGCGACGTCGTCGTCTTCCTCGACCCGCTGTGGGGCGACATGCCGGTGATCAAGCGCGTCGTCGGCGTCGGCGGCGACACCGTGAAGTGCTGCGACGGGCAGGGAAGGCTGACCGTCAACGGCGATCCCGTCGACGAGCCGTACCGGCTGGAGCGCGAGAGGGCCTCCTTCGCCACCTTCGAGGCGTCCGTGCCCGAGGGGCAGCTCTTCCTCCTCGGCGACCACCGGGAGGGATCACTGGACTCGCGCACGCATCTGGAGGACGCCAACAACGGCTCCGTGCCCAGGGAGGCGGTGACGGGCCGGGTCGACGCCACCGTCTGGCCGCTGGGACACGCGGGCATGATCGAGCGCCCCGCCGGTTTCGCGGATCTGCCCGGCGGGATCTCCCGGCCGGGGCCGCTGGGCCCCGCCCTGGCGGCGATCGGGGCCGGCGCCCTGCTGATCTTCGGCGGCGCCGGGTACGGGGCGGTCGGCTCGGTCCGCGGCAAGCGTGCGAGGCTGACGCACAATGGGGGGACGCACGGCTGAAGGGGAACACGCCATGAGCGCCGAGGACCTCGAGAAGTACGAGACCGAGATGGAGCTGAAGCTCTACCGGGAGTACCGGGACGTCGTCGGTTTGTTCAGGTACGTGATCGAGACCGAACGCCGTTTCTACCTCACCAACGACTACGAGATGCAGGTGCACTCGGTCCAGGGCGAGGTCTTCTTCGAGGTCTCGATGGCCGACGCCTGGGTGTGGGACATGTACCGGCCGGCCCGTTTCGTCAAACAGGTGAGGGTGCTCACCTTCAAGGACGTGAACATCGAGGAGCTGAACAAGAGCGATCTGGACCTGCCCGAGGACTCCGACTTCAAGAGGTGAGCCCGGAGCCGGCCGCCGGCCTGTCAACGCCGCACCTGCGAACGCCCCGTACGAGTGAGCGAGATGTCCACAACCGGCCGGTAGTCCACCGAACCGGACCATGATCGCCCAACCGCCTCCCCAGCCGCCACAGTCGGCCCCGGAGGTGGTACCGATGAACGGCAGGAACGCACTCGGGCGCTACGGCGAGGACCTGGCCGCCCGGCGGCTGCGCGAGATGGGCATGGCCGTCCTCGAACGGAACTGGCGCTGCCGCGACGGCGAGATCGACATCGTCGCCCGGGACGCCGACGCACTCGTCGTCTGCGAGGTCAAGACACGCAGGACCGGCCCGTACGAGCACCCGATGTCGGCCGTGACCCCGCGCAAGGCCGAGCGGCTGCGCAGACTCGCCTCCCGCTGGCTCGGCGAACGCTGGCTCGCCCGGTACGGCCGTCCGCCGACCGGAGGCGTACGCATCGACCTCGTCGGCGTCGTCCTGCCCGAGCGCGGCGCCCCCCGGGTGCAGCACGTGAGGGGGGTGGCCTGACATGGGCTTCGCCCGTACCTGCTCGGTAGCCCTCGTGGGCGTCGAGGGCGTCGTCGTCGAGGTCCAGGCCGATCTCGAACCGGGGCTGGCCACCTTCACCCTCGTCGGCCTGCCCGACAAGAGCCTGGTGGAGAGCCGCGACCGGGTCAGGGCCGCGGTCGTCAACTCCGGTGTCGACTGGCCCCAGAAGAAACTCACCGTCGGACTCAGCCCCGCCTCCGTGCCCAAGAGCGGCAGCGGATTCGACCTAGCGAATCATAGAGAAAACCTCTTATGGCGTGGCAGGATGCCGCCATGCACACCGACCCGCCCCCGATGCCCACCCGCGCCATCATCTACTGCCGCATCAGCCGCGACCGCGAGGGCGCCGGGCTCGGCGTAGAACGCCAGCGGGAGGACTGCGAGGCGCTCGCGCAGCAGCTCGGCGTCGAGGTCGTCGCGGTCTACTCCGACAACGACCTCAGCGCGTACAGCGGCAAGCCGAGGCCGGGGTACGAGAGCCTCCTCGAAGACCTGCGCGCGGGCAAGGCGGACACCGTCCTCGCCTGGCACACCGACCGGCTGCACCGGTCCCCGGCCGAGCTGGAGACGTACATCGACGTGTGCGAGCCGCGCGGCGTGCAGACCCGCACCGTCAAGGCCGGGACGTTGGACCTGTCGACGGCGACGGGCCGGATGATCGCCCGCCAGCTCGGCGTGCAGGCCCGGTACGAGGTCGAGCGGATGGTGGAGCGGCAGAAACGCACCCGGGACCAGATGGCCGCCCGGGGCGTGTTCTTCGGCGGCCGCCGCCCCTTCGGATACGAGGCCGACGGCGTCACCGTCCGGGAGGAGGAGGCCGCCCTCATCCGAGAGGCCGCAGACGCCGTCCTCGCCGGGGCCTCCCTCCACTCGATCGCCGCCGACTGGAACCGGCGTGGTGTCCTCACGTCCACCGGCCGCCAGTGGAAGGGCCCGGAGGTCAGGGAGATGCTCCTCCGCCCCCGCAACGCCGGCATCGTCCGCCACCGCGGTCGGGAGGCCGGGCCCGCCGGGTGGCCGGCCGTCCTCGATGAGCCGCTGTGGCGGTCTGTGGTGGCGGTTCTGTCCGATCCGGAGCGGCGCACCACCCCCGGTAACGAGCGCCGCTACCTGGGGAGCGGCCTGTATCTGTGTGGGGTGTGCGCGGACGGGACGACGATGCGGTGCACCACCAGCAGCACCCGCGCGGGCGGTGTGATGATCCCCTCCTACGGGTGCCGCCTCCGCAAGCACTTGACGCGCCGTACCGATCCGCTGGACGACCACGTGGTGCTGACGATCCTCGACCGTGTCAGCGGGCCGGACGCGGCCGGGCTGCTGGCGCGGCAGCCGGACCCGGTGGACGTGGCTGGCGCGCAGGCGGACATGCGGCAGGCGAGGGCGATACTCGATCAGTTGGCGGCGGCGCTCGGTGCGGGGGAGATGGACATGCAGGAGTGGCGGGTGGCGTCGCAGGCCGCGAAGGGCCGTCTGGAGCGCGCGGAGCAGGCGTTGGCGGGTGCGGTGCGCGCGGATCCTGTGGCGGCGCTGGTGGCCGCGCAGGACCCTGCGGCGGCGTGGAACGGGCTCGACCTCTCCCGGCAGCGGGCGGTGTTGGACGCGCTGATGACGGTGACCGTCCTGCCCGCCCCGCGCGGCCGACGTCCGGGCGGGAGCTATTTCGACCCCGGTGCGGTGCGGATCGACTGGAAGCGCTGAGCCCCAACCCGTTCGGGCTGGGGCTCAGCAGGCCGCGCGCAGTTACCTGGGGGCAGGTCTGCGCGGACCGTGCGTGGGGGGTGACCTCAGCTCGGTACCCCTATCGACATGCCATCTAACACTTGTCGGGCGACAACTTCCAGTTGTCACATCTGGTGGCACTGACAACCGCAGGTGATCACTCCAGCGTGAGCGGGTGCCGACAACGCCCCAGCCCCTCCCTGACTGGCTCATCGACTGGCGGAGGGAGGTCGGCGACCGCGTCCGCCGAAGACGCGAGGAACGCGGCCTCTCGCAGGAGCAGTTGGCCGGGCTGCTGTACGCCGAGCGGCGCACCATCCACCGCCTGGAGGCCGGGGCCACCAGCCCGCCGCTGGACCGGATCCTGCACATCGCCCATGTCCTCGGTGTGCCGCCGGCCTCGCTGCTGCCGGACGAGTAGGGCCCTGCCTGCGACGGGGGACGCAGACAGGGCCCCGGGGTCCCGCCTCCCGGCTGAGCGCCGTCCGCTCGTTGAGCGTCCCGGGAGGCGGAGTCATCACATGCCGCGCGGCCGGCCCCTCGGCCGCAGGTAGTGCACACCGACCACGGCCCGGCCGCGCCGCACCGGCACCAGGCCCTCGCCGCGGCAGCCGGGGCACCAGCGCACCGGCAGCCCGGCCGGCGGGCACTCGGGGTCGTCCACCGTTCGCAGGTCGGTGCTGGCCTCGCCGCAGCGGGAGCACAGGCCGCTCACCGCCCGGCCTCCCTCTCGGCTCGGCGCGCTGCGGCCTGCCGGATGATCTCCTTCGCGCCGGACGCGGCCGCGCAGTCCGCCCCGGTGAGGCATTCGTCGCAGGCGAGGCGGTGTTCGGCGAGGACGGCGCGGGCGCACCCGTCGCAGATCACGATGGTGTGCGACGGACCGGACGCCTTGTCGTCGGTGGCGAGGGGGATGGGCTGGTGAGTGTGCTGGCGGCAGGCGAAGCAGCGCGGCAGCGTCACGCGGGCCGGGGTCGGGTTCGGGGTGTGGTGGGTAGCCTGTGTCATGCCGGTCTGCTCCCTCAGGTCGGCCATTCCCCCGGGCCCTGCCAGGCTGCGGGGGCTACGTCTGTCACGCAGCGTACCGGAACTACACCGCTCTGCACCCCTCTACCTACCACTACACCGCTCCGCCATGCGCAGCAGTGCACTGCACTGCCCAGAGGCGCACCACCGTGGCGGGCGGGAGCATGCGGAGCATGGACGACTCCGCAGACGTCGAGTACGAGTACGTGCGCGTCGCCGACCTGATCGCGGCGGATATCGCGTCGGGCCGCCTGCCGCTCGGCGCCCGTCTGCCCGGGGAACGGGAGCTGGCGGCCATCTACAGCGTGAGCAGCAGCACCGCGCAGCGGGTCCGGCGGGAGCTGGTGGCGCGGGGGCTGGTGAAGGTGCTGCGGGCGAAGGGGACGTTCGTGGTGCGCAAGCCGGACGCGCCCCAGGCATGACGAAAGCGCCCCCGCCCTCCCCCATACAGGGGGAAGACGGGGGCACACGACAGGGCGGGGACAGACACCCCGGCCCGGACCTCCAGCACAGGACCGGGCCGGGGCCTCACACCCCCGTACGGTAGTACTCCTCCACCTCCTGCGGCGGCGGCTCCGGCGTCCCACCCAGCCCCGTCACCTGATCCCGCAGCAACAGGGCCCACCGCGACACCGACCACAACACGCTCCGCACGCGGGTGATCTCCTGCCGCAGCTCGCCGCTCTCTTCCTTCAACCGCTCCACCGAGGCCTGCAACACGGAGAGGTCCACCTGCTTGGACTGCGGCGCGGTTGAGATCCTCGCCGCGGCCCGCGACCCCCGCACGCTGAACCAGCCCGCCACCACAGCAGCCAGCACCGCCGACACCGACGCCGCCACAGGCACGAATGCGCTCACCCGGGTCTCCTATCAGCGCCCCGGCGCGCGGTCGTACGGTGCGGCTCCTCGAACTCCGGGACACGCGAGATCCACACGATCAGCATCACGTGGCCGATGGCGTACCACGCGGCCACAGACCCGCCGCGCGGGTACGTACCCGTCACAGCGGCCGTCAGGTACGCAATCCCCCACACGATCGGGGGCACCAGCGCGGCGACGAACCCCCACTTATCCCGGCCGACGCGGAGGAACGCGGAGGCGAACGTGACTGCCCCTGCCGCGATCCACAGCCACGCCCAGTGCCTCAGCTCGCAGAAGTAAAGCAGGAGATCGAGGCCGTACGGGGGCGGTGGGATGCTGAAGAACCCGACCCCGTAGATCATTTTCGCGGTGCCGAGGATGACCAGGGCGGTGCCGCGCCAGCCCAGCGTGGCCCGCGCCCGCCGGGCCGCGCGGCACCCCATCACACGCCCGGGGCCGTCGACGCGGAGTTCTTCGGGCCGACCGCGCGGGCGGCGAGGCCCTTCACCAGCGACCCGACCGCGGTCGCCCCGGCCAGCCACACCGTCTCCCAGAACGACAGGGAGAACACGTCGGCCGGTCCGGCGAGGACCGCGGCGCCCGCGGCGGCCAGGACGAACGTCCAGACGACGCGCTCGGCGAGGTCCCGGGCGTAGGTGCTGGCGGTCTTGACGACGTTCTGCACGTCGCCGGAGGTGGGGAGGTTCGATGCCATGTGCTGTCTCTCTTCTCTCGGTGGTGCGCGACGGGGGCCCGTCACGCCTCGGTGGTGAGGGCGTCGCCGAGCCGATCGGCGAACGCCTGCGCCCCGGCCTCGGCCGCCGCGCGGATCTCCGCCGCGTCCAGCCCTCCGCCCGCCGCGAGCTGCGCGAGGATGGCGTCACGGGCGGCTCCCTGCGCCGCGAGCTCAGCGACTGCGGCCTGGAGCGCCTTGATGCGGCCGCGGTTCTCCCGCGTCACCTCGCCGATGTGGTTCACGACGGATTCCGGCTTCCACTCCGGGTTCGTCTCCGAGCCCCAGGAGACGCCGACGATGCCGTCGGTCTCCCACACCGCCCGCGCGATCTTCTTCGCGTCCGCGTCGCTGATGGCCACGTCACTCTCCTCGCTGCTGCTGGCGGCCCCATCGAGCCGCTGCTGAACGTCCCGCCGGAACCTGTCCATGTCGAACGCCGGGCCGTCCGGCCGGCCCACCGGACCGCGCGGGTCGATCTTCCGGCGAGTGCCCTCCTTGTGGCCGATGACGGACTGCGCCGTCCAGCCGTGCGCCCGGCACAACGCCGCCGCCCAACGCACCGCCGCGTCGTACTGCACGGACGGGTACCAGTCGCGGCCGTCGCCGAGGTTCTCCACCTCGATGCCGTAGTAGTGCCGGTTCCCGTCCACCGGCTCGGCGGAGTCCGGCCGCGGATGCGCCGACCGCTCTGCGACCACGGCGTCGTGGGCGTTCTGCGCGAACGTCCCGGCGTGGTTGCAGCGGCCCCAGCCGACCATCGTCACCACACCCGTCTTGGACAGGTGGGAGTGGCACAGCGGGCCCGGCAGCCCGGACGTGCCCTCGTAGCACAGCCGCAGCGAATCCCGGCCCGCGGTGTGGTGGATGACGACGCCGTTCACGCCGCCCCACGGGCCCTTGTGGTTGCGGTTGTGGCTGCGCCACAGCCCGTACTCGCGGATCGTCAGGCCCTCATCTCGGAACGCGCGCAGCGCCCGGTCGGCGGACAGCGGTGTGGCCATCACACGCCCCCGGTGCCGGTCGGGGTGACGGTCTCGGTGACCTCACCGGTACGGCTCGCGTTCACCTGCTCGAAGTCCGGGCTGGCGTTGACCAGGTCCAACAGCCGCTGGAACGCGGCCTCCGTGTCCGCCTGCGGAGCGGACGCCAGATCGAGCGTCACGTGGAAGTAGGTGCGGTACTCGACCCCGGTGTCGGGGACCGCGTCGCGGAACGTGATCCGGTACCCCTCGCCCCGGTAGCGAGGCTCAGTCGGGTCCTGAAACGGCATGAAGGGCTCCTCAAAAAAGGGGGGTTAGGTGATGCGCTGGTACAGCAGCCGTGTCTGGGTGGTGCCGCCGCGCAGGATCGTCCCGACCGCGTGCGCGGTCACCTGGGAGAACTGCATCGTGATCGCCGCGGTCGTGTCGGCGGTGACGGTGCCCTGGTCGTAGGCGGAGAAGAACGAGCCCAGAGGGACGTCGGTGCCGCCGCCGCCCGCGATGCGGTCCGTGCTGTTCGACGGGCGGCGGAAGATCACACTGGCTGCGGCGTTGAAGGTGCCGGTCGCGTCCGTGTGCCGGGCCTGCGTGAACGACGCGAACGTCGCGCCGGGGGCATCCCACCGCCAGCGGAAATCGGCCGCCTCATGGGCGCTGTAGGAGATCAGCAGCGTGTACCAGTACGTCGCGCCCGCCACCGGCACAAAGCTGATCTCGCTGTTGGCGTAGGTGGTGGAGGCGACGGTCTGGTCTGCGGTCTGCTCCACCAGCCGCATCCGGTCAGCCATGAGGCCGGCAGCGGTGATGCGCTGCCCGGCCAGCCACTGAGGGAACACGGGGCCTCCTAAAGGGCGATGATGGCGGGCTGGGCGAGACGCACGTCCGTCCCCGCCGTGTGCGCCTTGGTGACGCCGTTGACGGAGCGGGTGACGGTCATGGCCTGCGCGGTCAGGTCGGCCGCGCCGGAGACGACGTACAACCTGGCGTGGTTGTCGACGCCGGACCCGGGCGCGAACTCGACCTGCTCGGCGCCGCCGGTGGCGCGTTTGGCCCAGGCGGCGGTGATCGGGTGGGAGCTGCCGCTGGTGCCGGAGGTGGCCAGCAGCGTCCACCCGTCGGGCATGGCCAGCGGCATGGTGCTGTCGTCGCAGCCTTGCATGGCCAGCAGCCACCAGCCCGGCTCGGTGTCCGCGCTGGTGGTGAGGGCCACGGTGGTGGCCGCGCCCGAGACGCCGGACAGGTGCTCGGCGATGACCGGCGCCCCGGTGGCCGTCACCGTGATGGCGGCCCAGGCGTCGGCGGCCCCGACGGTCGCGGTGCGCGTGCCGGTGGCCCCGGCCGCGGCGAGTGCCTCGGTGGCGTCGGCGGTGCGGGTGTAGGTGCCGGTGGTCTCCGCCCCCAGCGCCATGCCGCCCGGGAGGGTGTAGGAGGTGAGGGTGTTCCACGGCTGCCACAGGCAGACCAGCAGCCCGGCCCCGGCCGCGTCCACCGATGGCGCCACATGCGATGTGGACGCTCCGCCCGCCACCGAGTTGGCGGCGGCCGCGCGCATCGGCGCCGCCTCGCCCGTGGTGCAGGCGGTGGCGGTCACCACCTCCCCGCCCACCCGCAGGTCGAACGGGAACTCGGCCGGGTCGGTCACCCAGGGCGGGCCCTGAGTGGTGGTCACGTACAGGACCGTGTCGTCTGGCCCGGCCTCGTCCACCAGCACGCTGCCGTCCGTGTCAGCCCGCCCCAACACGGGATCCTCCAGCACACCCACCGCCCACGGGCCGGCGGGGGCGCAGGCAAGCTGCATGCTCCACGTGCGCACCCCCAGCGCCTCCGACCATCCCTGGACGAGCTGGTCGATGGTGCCGGGTGCCCACTGGGCGGGGGCGCCGGTGATGGTGGCCCGGTCCCGCAGCGCGAGGTCGAGCACCGCGGGGATGAGGTGCGGCGCCCGGCCGAGGTCGAGATTGATGCGGGGGTAGCGGGCCTCGTCCCAGGTGTGCAGGTGCAGGTCCCATCCGGCGATCGGGGGGAGCTGCTCGTCTGTCGCGACGTTGACGGTCAGGGAGTCGTCGTACACCCCGACCCCCGCCGGCGGGGGCTGGACGGACAGCGGCCCGGACTCCAGCACCGCCCGCGCGCTGGAGCCGCCCGGTCGGGTGCGGGTGACGTCGTTGCGGACGCTGAGGTCGTCGTCCACGGGCTCCAGTGGCGGCTGCACCTCCCGCTCCTGCCCGTACCGCAGGGCGAGGGTGACGGGCTGGTTGTAGACCGACGTGCGGGTCCGGTAGATCAGCCCCAGCCGCTCCGGGTCCTCCGCCAGCAGCCCCCCGTCGGCCTGCGCGCACTCCTCCAGCAGGTCCAGCAGCCTGCCCGGCCGCTGCGGGCCCATCGGCTCGGTGCCGGACGTGACGCCCATGATGCGGACCGGAACGCCCTCCTCATCGCACAGCCGCACGATACGGCCCGCCGCGAACTCCGCGTCGAAGCCGTGGTCGGCGAAGTTGTACGCGAACACCCCAGGCTGTGAGAACACGGCGAGGTGGCCGATCCGGATCCCGTCCAGCGGCTCAGTGACGTTGATCGACACCCGGGAGACACGGCCCGCGGACCCGGTCCAGACCGCAGTGCCCTCTTCGCTGGTCTCGCCGATGGTGATCCGGCGGACCGTCATGGTGGTGGTGCTGCCGGACGTGGAGGCGAACAGTTGGAGGCGGTTCCAGTAGCCGAACACCTCCATGATCTCGTTGACCAGGGTGGTGCGGTTCTCCTCGGTGTCGAAGCCGTACACCAGCACCTGCGGCGTGACGCCCTCGAAGAGGCGGGCGCGGACTTCGTAGCGGGCGTAGGTGCCACCAGCGGTGTGCACGGTCAGCAGGTAGGCGGTGTCGGTGGGCGCGGTGTCGGTGTTGAAGACCATCTCCACGTGCCAGGAGCCCGCTGGGGCGGCAGGCACCCGGGCGGTCAGGGACGCGCCCGTGTTGAGGCGGGGCAGCGCGTGCGACCCGGGGAGGGTGTCGTCGGCGGCGAACTGGACGTCGCCGGAGACCCGCATCGGGCGGGCGCCGGGGATCGGGGAGTACGCCTGTGTGGCGTCGCGGTCCTCTTCCAGCGGCCAGTACGCGATCGGGTCGAAGCTGGGGATACGGCGCCGCAGCGTGGAGTCCAGGGCCTTGGCGCCTTGGGAGAGGCGGCGCAGGATCCCGGACGCGGTGATGGTGGTCTCCGCGTCCTGCCCGGACGGGCCCCAGGTGGTGGGCCAGGTGGACACCTCGCCCACGAACCGCGTGTACCGGTTGGTGATCTCGGCCGGGGCGGTGACCGTCCACGCCACCCCCGCGCCGTCGGTGAACGCGGTGGTGCCGGGTGTCTGCGCGGTGAAATCAGCGTCGGCGACGATCGGCCCGTCGATGCTGGAGCGGATCTCCACCGCGTGCACACGGCCGTCCAACGGATCCCACGCGGGGGTAGTGCCCGGCTCTACCCCGGAGGTCTGCACCGGGGCCGAGCCGATGTAGATCGGCAGCGTGGGCCCGGAGAAGGTGATCGGGGTTTCGATCTGGGTCCACGGGCCGGTGATGGAGTCGGCCCGGTAGAGGGTGACGGTGGCCGTGCCCGCGCCGGTGTCGACGGCGACGGTCGCCCGTACGGCCGCCCGGTCGGGCATCTCCGGCAGCCGCCACGCCCCGTACCAGTAGGCGGTGGAGCCACTGGACTCCATCCACTGGATGCGGAGCGCGCCGCTGGTGACGCCCAGGAGCCAGGACCGTTCGGTGCCCTGCCATTGGCTGACCAGGACTTGGCTGGGGCCGCTGGTGTTCCAGCCGTAGGTGGCCTCTACCCGCACGTCGAGTTCGGTGGTGACGGCGCTGGTGGTGGCCGCGGGGGCGTGGGCGTAGCCGGAGGTGTCGCCGGTGTGGGCGAGGTACGCCTCCGGGCCGTCCACAGACACCCTGAGGGGGGTGTTGCGGCCGATCCGCCCGTAGTAGGGGCCCACCGGGTTGCGGGGCGTGAACCGACCATCCGTGTTGCGGAGGGTGAGGGTGCAGGTGGACGGAACCATCTGTGACGCCTCACCCCGCGCGCCCCGGCCGAGCTGGATCAGCCGCTCCGAGTCCCACCACGGGGTGATGTCCTCCCAGCCGTCGCCGAGATCCAGCTCTGCCCGCACGGGCAGCGGGTCCTCCGGAAACCCCACGATGCCTCCTATCCCCCCACCAGCTGAGCCCGTAGCTCCGACTTCACACCGGGGTTGACGCGGACCTCGTGCAGGGCCGTGTCCACCACCAGCTCACCGAACGCGCGGCCGCCGATCTCCACCCGGAGCACCAGCGGCCGGCCGTCCCCGCCCGCGCCGCCAGCCGCGCCCGCGCGGAGGTCCATCAGCCGCCCACCCGCCACGCGCACCCTGTCCGGGTTCACCAGCGACGCCATGGCCTCATCCACGGCGCCCTGGCCATCGCGGATGCCGTCTACGACACCGGCCGGGATCCAGCGGCCGATCTGGTCCCGCATCACCTTCGACGGGGAGGCGATGCCGAGGGCCTTGGCGATCGGCCCGGGGATTACGCTGCGGGCCCACGCGTAGAGGGTGTTCCGCAGCCAGCCGCCCATCGACCGGATACCAGCCCACAGGCCGGACACGATGGACTGGCCCTTGCCGTACAGCAGGCTGCCGACACCGCCGATCGCGCCGACGATCCGGCCCGGCAGCCGCCGCGCCCACCACACGATCGAGGTGCCCTTGCGCACGGCCGCGTTCTGGAAGTCCTGCCACGCGCCCGACGCGGACCGGTACAGCCTGCTGCCGAGGTCCGCCAGCGCCGCCGTCGTACGGCCCGGCAGGGCGTTGACGGTGGCCATCCACTCGCGCCAGGTGCGGGAGACAGGCCCGCCGATGTACTCGTCCCACAGCCCGCCGAACCAGTCACCGATCGCGGCACCGAGCACGTCGAACACGAGCCCGGCCTGATCCGCCTTCTCACTGATCCAGTCGGTGAACGAGTTCCACCACTCGGGGACCTTCTCCACGAACGCGGAGATCATCCCGCCGACGAACGTCCAGATCATCGCGGTCGCAGCAGCCACCAGCGCCGCGCCGACCACGATTGGCAGAGCAGCGATCGCAGCGACGAACGCCGCCCCCAACGCCGCGATCTTCAAGACCTCTTCGGGGTTCTCCATGACGTAGTTGGCGAACTCCTGCCCCGCCTCAACCACCGCGTCGATCAGCTTCGGGCCGAGTTCGCGGACCTTCTCCCAGCCCTTGTCTACGAGGATCTGGAGCGCGTTGAGGACCTGATCCGGGAGGTTGTCCGCGCCCTTACCGGCCTCGTCCCAGAACCCGCGCAGCCGCCCGCCCAAGTCCTCCAGGCCGATGACCGCGCCACCGACCGCCTCCACAAACCCGTGACTGAGCTGCCTCTTGAGCTGCTCCACCCGGGTACCGGCGTTGTCCCGCAGCGTCTTGCCCATCTCGTCCGCAGCGCCGGCGGTCTTCCCCAACTCATCCCGCGCGGTGGACAGGTCCAGGCCCTGGAGGGCCTTCTGCATGTCCTCGGACTTGGTGCCGAACAGCTCCAGCGCGAGCGCGCTACGGTCGGCCGGGTCCTTGACCTTACGGATACGGTCGAAGACCTCTCCCAGCGCGTCGCGTGCTTTCGGGCCGCCCTCGGAGAAGACGCGCTGCATCTTCTCGCCATTGAGGCCGATCTTCTCGAATGCGTCGTTTACCTCTTCGCCGCCGCCCTGGACGATCAACACGAATTCTTTGATGCCGTCCGCGACGATATCGGTATCGCGAGCGCCCTCGTCCAAGCCCTGTTTCATCATCCCGACGACGTCGGCGACGTTCAGCCCGGCCTGCCTGAATTGGGTGCTGTATTCGTTGAAGCTATCGGCCATGTCGTCGGCGCGGGGGCCCATCTGCTGCATGCCGCGGGTGATGGCGTCCAGAGCCTCCGTCGCGTCCTTCGCCAACCCGGTTTTCAGCGTCTGACCGACGGCGTTCGCGGTCTGCCCCAGGTCCATCTCGAACGTCGATGCGAGGTCGGACACCTTGGTGGCGATGGACTCGATCTGCTTGTTGGTGGCGTCCGGGGGGAGAAGCCCGGACCTCATGGTCACGCTGATCGCGTCCGCGGCGCCCTGGAAGTCCTCGGTGATGGCGTCCGCGTACAGGTCCCCAGCAAGGTCCCCGTACCGGCGAGCCTCCTCCGGTGTCGCCCCCAGTTGCGCCCCCAGACGACCGGCGATCCGCGAGTGGTCCATCGCCTCCACGAACGCGGCGATCAGCGCCGCACCAGCGGCCGCGCCGACCACCGCACCCGCAGCGGCCATACGGCCCTGCCCGGCCTCCACACCCGCAGCAGCGTCCTGCGCGCCCTGCTCCCCGCCCTCACCGAGCCCGTCCGCGAGGGCGTCACCGCCCTGGTCTCCGGCCTGCTCAGCCTCTCGGACGACCTCGCGGCGCAGCCCGGACACCTCGTCTCCGGCCCGGTCTACGCCCTCGGCGGCGCCGTCGGCGAGCCCGTTGCGCAGCGCCTCTCCTGCGGCGTCACCGGCCCGCCCGGCGTCCGAGGCGAGAGCGGTGCGCAGCTCCGCCATCTGACGCTCCGCCCGGGTGACCCCGTCGGCGAGGCCGTCGGCGACGGCGTCCCCGGCGGCCTCGCTCTCGCGGGTGACGTCGGTGCGGAGGTCCCGCATCCCGCGTTCGGCGCGGTCCATGCCCGTGTCGAAGCCGCGGGTGTCGAGGCTGATGAATCCGGTCAGCTCGCCGACCATCAACGCCATCGAGGGTCACCTCCTGCCGGGTGGGGGCGGGTTGAAGCGGCGGCTGGTGCGGCACTCCGTCGACAGGAGCCCGAAAATCCTGGTGCGGAGCCAGATCCACGACCGGGCGCGCAGCACACCCGAGCGCACGTCGATGCCGTACACCTCGTGGAGGTCGGCCTCGATGAGCGGCCACTCACTGAGGAGCGCGCCCCAGGTCAGGCCGCTGGTGCCTGCGGCTTGGGGGCCGTAGCCCGGGGCGTACTCGTACCACTCCGGGAGCCCCGTTTCGGGGTCGATGTCGCCGCCGGGGATGAGCCCTTCCGGGTGCCCGCCCTGCGCGTCGCCCGATTCGGGGCCTCGGTTTCCGGGCGGCCACCAGCCGCCTTCCAGTACCGCTCCGCCGCCGACGTCCCCGAGTTGATCCACATGACCGCGGTCAGGGCGGCGTGCTTGAGCCACTCCCAGCGCACGCCGTTGGCGACCATCTCGTCGTAGGCCGGGCCGAGGGCGAGCCGGTACAGGTCCCGCTCCTTGGAGTCGTCCAGGAACGTCATGTCCGGCCGGGCGCCGGTCTGGGCTGCCTTCTGCATGGCCTCCACGAACCGCTCTATGGTCAACCCGTCCTCAGCGGGCGGGGACGGGATGGTGAACGGTCGCCGCTCCCCGTCCGCGCACGGGATCGGCAGTGTCAGCGTCTCGTCCAGCAGCTCGTCAAGAGCCTCGAACTGCCCCATCAGCCACCCGCCAGCGGGTTCGCGATGAGCTCCAGCGGCCCGTCGCCGTCGATCGTCGCCACCACACTGCCCAGGGCGGTGTAGTCCCCGCCTGCCGGGGCCCAGGTGACCACGCCGGTGCCCTGGTACGCCTCCGGCAGGCCCTCCCTGTCGAACCAGCGCACCTCCACCTTGGAGTCCGCGCCCCAACCGAACGCGGCCGTACGGAGCTTCTCGTGCACCGGCGAATACGCCGTGCTGTCCGCCGTCTTCTTACGGTTGAACGTGGCGACGATTTGCCACGTCTGTGCGGTCTTGGTGTTCGAGCCCCAGCCGCCGTTCTCGTACTCGCCCGACGCCTGGAGCGTCGGAGGCGTGTTCGGCACGAAGTCGGTGATGCCGGGGCAGATCTGCCAGTCAGGCACGGCCTCCGTGCCCATGTTGATCTCCAGCCTCCAGCGGCGGGCGAGTGAGGTCTCCGGGGTGGGAGTAGACACGGGGGTCCTCCTAAGCGATCAGGTGGGGTGAGGTGCGCACGGTGCGCAGGTAGTAGTTCGCAGTCAGCTCCTGCCGGCCCCGGCCGTCCGCGCCGATCCACGCGGCCGACTGGCGCCACGCGAGGTTCACGGTGATGCCGCGGAGGTCGAAGTGCCCGCGCATGTGCAGCAGGCTGTAGACAGTGTCCTCGCGGTCGATGACGACGCGGGGGTCCGGCCCGGCGCGAAACCTGATTTGCACGCCTTGCACGATGTCCTCGGTGCCGCTGGTGTCGTCCACCGAGTACGGGGTGAGGGCGATGATCTGGTCCGGGGTGTCTGGCACCGTGGTGATGGTGATGCCGACCTCGCTGGTGGTGTAGACGCCGGACTCGCGCCACACGCCGATGCCGTCGGCGGCGAGGAGTTCGGCGAGTCCGGCCAACAGGTCCGTCGTGTGGCTCACTCGAACGCCCTCCGTATCTGCGCGGCCACCAGCCGCCGCACCTCGTCACGGGAGTCGTTGAGGCTGCTCTCCAGGTACTTCGCACGGCGGCCGGGCGCGTGCCGCCACGTCAGCTCCTCATGCTGCCTGGCGGCGTACGGGGTGTCGTAGGCGACCGCGGCCCGGAGCGAGCCCTCGTCCACGCTGGCGGTCCCGGACCGCTGGAGCGCCGCCTCGTCCAGCGGCACACGGTCGTTGGAGACGGACAGGACGTGCTCAGCCGCGAGGTACAGGGCGCGGCCGGCCGCCTGCCGCACCTCGCCCCGCACCTGCCCGCCATTGAAGGTGAGACGCGCCTGCACCATGGCTGAGCCTCCTATTCGAGGAAGACCTGTGTGTTGGACGGGACGGGCAGGCTGCCGCCGTCGGGCCGGTCCACCCGGATCACCTTCGTGGTCCGGCCGTCCGGCAGGGTCACCTTGCTCCCGGGCGGCGGCCGGTGGTCGGGCTCGGCGAGGTACGAGGCGCTGGACACGGTGTCCGTGCCGTCCGCCGCGCGCACCAGCCGGGTCTCCTCGGCCAGCAGACACGCCACCACGGCAGGCGCCCCGTATACGTCGCCGTACGCCCCCGAGCCCTCGAACGGCTCCACGGTCACCTCGTGCTGCCACAGCGCGGCCGGGATCACGTCCACACCGCCCGGGGCAGGTTGAGCGCGTCGAGGATCTCGGCGGCCTCCGCCGTCAGCACGGCGTCCTCGTCCCCGCCACCAGGGTCCGGTCGGGACATGCTGATCGCCCCGGCCGACACGCTCGTCCACGGCCCCAGCTCAGCCGCTTCGGCGTCCCGGTCGGCCTGGTCAGCGACATGCGCGCACACCGCGTCCCGGAACCCCGCCAGCACCTCGTCATCCGAGGGGTAGCCGCTCGCGTCCGTCTCGTACACCGCCGACCGCATCGCCCGGTCCACGAGCCGGGACGCCCGCGCCAGCAGCCTCTCGGCCCCGGCCGGCGCGGGCTCCCCGGTGAACGCCTCCAGCTCCGCCGTGGTGGCGTACACGCGGCCCACGGCCACCACCTCCTACAGGTCGAACACGGCGACGGTCACGGACCCGGTCGCGCCCGCATAGTCGACCCACACCGCCCCGTCGTCCGGCTGCCGGTACTCCGGCCCCAGCCGCGGCAGCAGCGCCGCCGTCCCCGCCGGGACGACCACGTCGTAGTCGTCCACCGGCCGAGCCTGCCGGCCGATGGTGACGGGGGTCTGCACGGTGACGGTCAGGTCGACCGCGTCGCCGTTGTCGACGTACAACACCCGGTCCGCCGACCACGCGAACGAATTGCCGTCCGTCAGCTCGGCGGCGGCCCCGGCGGTGGAGAGGTCCACGGCTGCTGACCGCAGGTCCGTGCGGGTGATCTCTGTGCGGGCCATCAGCCCTCACCTCCGTACCGCTCGATCAGCTCGTCCTTGGTGGCGGCCTCGGCGGTCTCTCGGTCCGCGCCGGACGCGACCGCGTAGGCCACCCAGTCGCCCTTCGTGGCGGACTTCGCCGGGCGCTCCAGCGGGTCCCCGCCCCCCGGGGCTGGCGCGCTGACGCACTCGATGCCGGGCAGGGACCGCAGCGCTTCGCCGAGCGCCGTGTCGTCGGTGGCGAACCGGCCCCCGTCGAACCGCGCCCGCCCGGCCGGGCCGATGACCTGAAGCTGCGGATACTGCTGGCTCACGAACTCGTAGCTGCTCATGCCGCGCCTCAGCTCGTGGTCAGGTTGACGATCTTGCCGTGGGCGCGCTCGTTGCCGTACGCGAGGCCGACCTCGCCGTACAGCTGCGTGCGGTCCTTCGCCCCGGTGCGGGCCAGCGGCTCCGCGAAGAAGTGCCCCTTCCCGGGGATCTCCTGGTACACCGGCATGCACTGCTCCAGGCTGACGACCGCAAGTTCGTCCGTGGGCATGTGCCGGTTCAGCATCAGGTTCAGACGGCCGAAGTCCGTCTCGATGGTCTGGAGCCGCACCCCACCGACCGTGCGGGACTCCTCGGTGTAGTTCTTCTGCGTGATGAACAGGTCCGTCAGCGTCCGCTTCTGGAACGCCCCGCACATCAGCGTCGCAGTCTCCGACTCCTGAATGCCGCCGTTCTCCCACACCGCCTGAAGCAGATCCAGCACAGCATCCACGGTCAGCGCGGCCGGCGCCCCAGCCCCGCCGTCCATCGTCACCACGTTGGTGGTGATCGCCTCCAGGATGCCGCGGGTCTGCCGCGCGGTGGAGTTGTCCGCGGGCTTGACGTAGGTGCCCTGGATGAAGGAGTACTCCACGTCGCGGACCATCTGCTTGAGCATCTGCTCGACCTGCCAGTCGAGCTCGTTGGTGACCGGGTTGGACTGCGCGTTGTTGACGCCGGCCTTCGCCTGAGTCGCGGCGAGCTTGGTGTACGACACGCCCACGGTCTCGTGGTGGATCTGCACGATGTTGGACACGTTCGCGCGGACGCGGTTCTCCTCGCCGGGGGCGTCGGCGCCCTCGACCGCGGTGTTCTGTCCGGCGGCGCGGAGGTCGAACGTCTCCCACTCGAACTCGATCGCGTTGGTCTGCCCGCCGCCGGTCAGCCCGCCGATCGCGGAGAAGAACGGCGTGTCGGCGGGCGTGAGCTGGTGGAGGATCCCGGTGTAGTTGGGGAGGTTGTAGGTCGTGCCCAGCGCGGTGATTCCGGCCATGAGGCCACTCTCCTAACGGTCGTTGGTGCGCGGCCCCTTGGTCCGGGGCCGTGGTTACTGCTGCTGTTCGGCGGCGGCGAGCTTGGAGTTCTCCAGCCGCATCACGGTCCGCCAGTCGCCCTTGCTCTTGGCGTCGGCGATCTGCTGCGCGAGGGAGGGGGCGCCGTCCCCGGCGCCGCCGCCCATGTCCCCGCCGGACCGGCCCGGACCGCGCGGCCCGGCGAGCTTCGCGAACCGCGTCACGGCCGACTTGATCGCGGCGGTGTTCACCTCGCCGTCGTCGCCGACGAACCGGCCGACGTCGATGAACTCGGCTGCGTCGCCCAGGTCGACACCGGCGGCGGCGGTGGCGGCGCGGAACTCCGCCTCAGCCAGGCGGCGGCCGTACTCGGCGGCGGCGGCCGTGCGGCCTGCCTTCTCCGCCTCCTTCACGGCGCGCTCTTGCTCGGTCATCTGCTGTTCGCGGAGCTTCTCCAGCTCGGCGGCGGCGCCCTTGTTCTCCTTGGCGCGCTTCTCCCACTGGCGGGCCAGCGCTTTCCAGTCGGGCTCTCCGCCGTCGTTCCCGGAGGTCCCGGAGCCGTCTCCGCCCTGGCCAGAGCCTTCCGCCCCGGCCGGGCCTCCGGAGGTTCCGGACCCGGTTCCGTCCTGTCCGGACGTTCCGGAGCCGTCTCCGCCGTCACCCGCGGTGCTGCCGGTTCCGCCGTCGCCCTCGCCGTTGCCACCCGCGATGGCGTAGATCGGGGCGCCGTTGCGGCGCCAGCCGAGCACCTCCAGCGCGTGGTGTGTGGCGAGCGGGTGCTTGAAAGGGTGTCGCATGGTGTTCTCCCGTTTCGGGGTTGCCCGGCGGTGCCCGTGCGGGCGGTGCCGGAAGCTGTTCATCGGGAGCCGGTGATTTGCTCCCGGTGGCTCTTGCGCGGCAGGCCGGTGTCCGCGGTGAGTTCGCGGATGCGGGCCTGGTAGGCGCGCACCCGCGCGTTCGCGCGGCGGCGCGCGTCCTCGGTCATGGCGGCGGCGGCACGGCGCTTCCAGGCCCTTACCTGCCGTTCCAGGTACCGCTGCTGCTGCGTGTCCTCGTAGGTGCCGCGCTGTTCCACGGGCTCCAGCGCCCGCGACAGGCCAGGGAAGTACGCGGACACCTGGTGCCGGCAGTTCGGGTGGAGGAGCCCGGCCTCGCGGGCCTCCCGTAGCGACCCGGACACCCGCACCGTCACGGTCCGGTTCTCGGTGGCGTGCCGCACCTGCACCGTCCGCCCGCCGCCCGGCCCCTCGCGCAGCAGCACCTTGCCCTCCCAGGGGCGGCACAGCGGGCACTCCTCCGGCGCCCGCGACACCCGCACCAGCTCCACCCCGGCAGCGCCGAGCCGATCCGTGTGCGCCTGCACCGCGGCCCGGCCGACCGCCGAGCGAGTGGCCATCTCGGTGTAGGACACCATGTCCCACGCGCGGCCGCGGGCGTCGATGAACCCGGTGATGCCCCGGGCGGCGAACTTATCGAGGGCGCGCTGTGCGGCCTGCCGCCGTGTGTTCGCCCCGGTCAGCGGTGCCGCGGACGCGCGGGCGATCACGTCCCGGTACGCGTCCATCGAGGCGCGGAGGATCCGCTGGTGCACCGACGACGTCTCCTCGACCGCAGCAGCGGCGAGACGATCCACGGCCGCCCCAGCCGGAATCGCCTCGGCCGCCGCCGCGGCCTGCCCCACACCCACCGCGCCCAACTCGGCCACGGCAGCCTGTTGCCCCCTGGTGTACGCCTCGGCCACGGCCTGCGCGGTCGCGTCGGTGGCGTCAGCGGCGAGGGCGTCGATGACGGCCTGCACGGCCGCGGAAAGGTCGCCGAGCGCGCGGGCCTTCAACTCGGCCCAGCGTGGAGACTCCAGGCCCTGCGCGAGCGCCGCCCGGATCCGCTCCACGAGAACCAGCTCCGCCTCCTCGTACAGCGAGGAGACCGCGCGGGCGAGGTCTTCGGCCATGTCCGGGCTGATCGCCACCGCCCACCCCCTCGGCTACGGCAGGAGCCCGTCCTGGCCCGGCGACGGCACCGCCACCCCTGTCTCGGCCATCACCCGATCCGTCTCCGCCTGCACCGCAGCGTCATCCCAGTCCGGATGCAGCAACCGAACCCGCGTCTCCGTCGACGCGGCCGCCGCCTGATGCATCAGATCCGCCGTCTCCGCCAACTCCCGCGGGCTCTCGCTGATGGAGTCCTGGAACTCCACCCTCGGCCGGCCGACCTCCAGCCCCGGCGTCCGGAACCGGTCCCCAGCGGCGACTGCCAGCCACGCCTCACCGATCGCGCCGAGCGCCGGCCCCGCGTACAGGGCCTTGCGGCCACGGGTGGTCATGCTGCGGCGCTGCCTCGCGCGGATCTCCGTCGCTGTCACCGCTGACGCGCCCTCGCCGCCCTCACCGAACGTCGCGGCGGAGTATCCGGCCATGCGGACGGCCCGCTCGATCAGCTCCGCGCACGTGTCGCGGTGCTCCTCCACTCTGATGTCGAACTGAACGACCTCGATCGGGTTCGGATCGTTGACCTTGGGCAGCATGTTCAGCCCGGAGTAGATGCGGCGCTCCTCATGCCACATGGCGCCCTGCCCCGGGCCCTCCGTCTCCAGCATCGAGTTGGGGACGATGACGCGGCCCTTGCCGTTCTGCACGTCCCGCATCCACGAGGAGTACGTCTCGTCCAGCGCGTCCATGACGCCCTCGATGCCCTGGAAATCCGACTGCCCCCACCCCGCCGCGGCGGGCAGGTTCCGCCACGCCCGCGCCGGGCGCACGTTCGGGATGTAGGCGGCCGTCAGGTGGTCGGGGGCGCCGGTCAGGATGTAGTTGTCGCCGTCCAGCAGCCCGGCCAGCGGCGCGGTTGCCGGGTGCTCCGCCAGCGGGATCCGCCGACCGAGGGTGCCGAGGTTGCCCTCGTACAGGCCGTGGAGGATCGCGCCGCGCTCGTGCCGCTCCAGGTGCCGCAGCACGGTGTTCCCGTCGGCGTGCAGCACAGACCAGAACGTGACGGCGCGCAGGCGGCCGTAGGCGAACTCGGGGTGCGCCCGGTCGGCCGGGACGGTGTCGATCCACGGCAGGGGGCTGATGTCCTCGTCCCACACGATCCGCAGGTATGCGCCGCCGAGCGCGGAGCACACCTCTCCGGCCTCCAGCAGCGTCGGGTGCAGCCCCTCGTGCATGAGCGTGTCGAGGGCGTCCTGGGTGCCGGTGTGGTCGGTGAGCAGCCGCGGCGGCTCGGCGAACAGCAGCTCGCTGGAGACGCGGGCGATGTCCCCGGCCAGCGGCACGTGCAGCTTGTTGACCTTCTCGCCGGGCGGGGTGGGGTTGCCCCAGAACCAGCGGGCCAGGCGGCCGAGGACGCCGTTGCGGTACTGCGCCGGCCTGGACTCGGGCAGCTCGCGGAATCCGCGGTCGGTGTACCGGTTGGCGAGCCGGTCCGGGTCTGAGCTGTACCAGGCGTCCCAGTCGGCGAGGGCGGTGCGGATGGTGGGGTCGGTGGGGGGCCAGGTGACGTCAGTGTCGGGCAGCGGCATGGCTGGTGGTCACCTCCTTGGTGTGGTGGGCGGTCATGCCGCTACCTCCAGCAGGGTCGGGATGTGCGGGCGCCACAGCGCCTCAGTGGTCCGGACGCCGTACCGGAGGGCGTCACACGAGTGGTCGTCGGCCTTGATCGGCTTGTCCTCGCCGCGCTCCGCCGCGTCCGGATCCCACGAGTAGCCCGGCAGCTCATCGATCAGCCCAGTGCAGGAGCGGTGCACGCGGAGCCGGTCGGCGGACAGCAGCGTGGAGACGGTTCGGATGCCGTCCAGCACGGTGTTGTCGGCCGGGGTGACGCTGGCCGTGCCGTCGCGGTGCAGCTGCTCGATGAACGAGGAGGCGGACGGGTCCACGACGGTCCACTCCGGCCGCACCCCGGCCACATTCGACTGAGGGTGTGGGACGGCGGCGAGCCACCGGCGACGGGCCTGGCTGTACTCGGCGTCGGTGAGCTGCCTCCGCTCGCGCCGCGAGTCGTACCGGTACTCCGAGACGGCGTACAGCCGCATGTCGTCACCGAGCCCCAGCAGGACGTCCGCGAACGGGTTGACGGTGCCGTAGTCGATGGCGTCGCACAGCCACCGGCGAATCGGCGGCAGGTCGGTGACGACGTGCCGGTCGGGGTCGAACATCTCGTAGATCGCGCCGTGCGCGAGGCACCACTCGCCGAGGATGAACCGCCGGTACCACAGCCCGGTGTACTGCGCTTTGAGGCGGGCGATGACGCCGGGGTCGGCCGACGGGTTGTCGTCCAGGGTGAAGTGCCAGTGCGACAGGCCGACCTCGTCGGCGCGGAGGATGAACTCGCGCCGCAGCCAGTGGAACGGGCCGTCCGGGTTCGTAGTGGCGATCAACCTCGACTGGTTGCCGACGCGGAGCCGGGACAGCAGCATCATCCAGAACGAGTGCGGCACCAGCGTGGCCTCGTCCACGTAGGCCAGGGCGATGGTGGATCCGCGGATGCGGCCTTCCGCCCGCGCGTCGCTCGCGCCTACAAGGTGGACGGTGCGGCCGAGGATCACGGCCGTGGTGCTGCCGGTGGTGTGGTGGACGTGCCGGGCGAGAGGCCCGAACAGGTGCACCGACTGGAGCGGGTCGAGGAGGTTCCGTTCGATGGTCTGGAGTGTGCGGCCGACGATGACGATCAGCCCGTGGTCCGGGGCGAGGGTGAGGCGGATCAGGAACGCGATCAGGCTGGCGATCGTCTTGCCGCTGGACACCGCCCCGGACCACAGCGCTAGCGGGGCGTCCTGCGCCTCCACGATCGACGCGATCTGGCGTCGGGACAGCGGCAGGTCGAGGTCACGGAGCATCACCGTCCCCCTCGCCGTTGGGCTGCTCCTGCTGGTCGCGGTAGATCGCGGTCAGTCCGGTGAGCAGCTGGCCGACCATGCCGCGCGCCGCGTCCTCGCCCCGGTCGGTGTCGGGCGGTACGAGCTTGAGGGACCGGTCGATGGCCATCCCGGCGGCGGCCATGAGGTTCTTCTTCG
Organism: Streptomyces nanhaiensis; assembly: GCF_046614825.1. Lineage (NCBI taxonomy): Bacteria > Bacillati > Actinomycetota > Actinomycetes > Kitasatosporales > Streptomycetaceae > Streptomyces > Streptomyces nanhaiensis. Next base: position 35,356 of record NZ_JBKJFM010000011.1, on the reverse strand, counting down.
CGTCGGCCGGCGGTTCGGGCACGGTGCGCTCGGCGTACTTGTTGTCCTTGCCGCCGAAGTTCCACACCTTCGAGGGCTGCCAGAGCTGCTCTGTGAGGCGCTCGGCGTCGCCTTGGAGCGCTTCGGCGAGGATGGCGCGGCGCTCGGCGAGCTGGGCGACGCGGTGGCGGGTGGCCTCTTCGGTCATCGTGGTGTCGAAGGTGAGGCCGAGTTCGGCGGCGATGACGCTGACGGTGCGCTGGGCGCGGTCGATGCGCCGGGCGATCTCGTTCCGGCCGAGCCCTTCAGCATGGAGGCGGGCGACGGCGTCGTAGTCGTCCTGGGTGACGGGGCGTTGGTCGCGTCGGTGTGCCACAGGGGCCTCCTCCCGGCGGGCGTTGTGTGTCCCGCCGAGAGAAGGCCGGCGGGTCAGGGGCAGGTGGCGCCCTTCACGGGCTCGAACTCGCGGTCGCCCTCGTTCATGCCGGTGCTCGCGGCGCCCATCTTGCCGACGGCGACGCGGCCGTTGGCGAGGCGGTTGTCCGCGGCCTTCGCGCCGCCACTGGTGCAGTTGATGAGGACGAAGTACCCGGCCTCGTCGTCCAGCTTCCCGGCGACGTCCTCGAAGACCGCTTCGAGGTTCTTGGTCGTCTCGACTTCCACGACGACTTCGCGCTGGTTGCCGGTGTCGTCCTGGTGGGTGATCTCGTACTTCGGCGCGGCGGGCTTGGCGGTGTCGCCGTTGTCGCTGCTGCTGGTGCAGGCGGTGGTGAGGGCGAGGAGCATGGTGGCCGCAGCGGTGGCGGCGGTGTGTCGGATGCGCATCCGGTCATGGTGTCCGCTCGCGGGCGTGCGCGGCGGGGGTGTTGCGGAGTCGTGACGCGGTCAGGCGGGCTCGTAGGTGGCTTCGAAGATGTCCGGCTTGCAGGGGTAGATCTCGCCCTGCACGCCACGGATGACGTAGTCGCCTGGACTGGCGGACATCGTGCCTTCGAGCGTGTTGATCAGCATGATCGGGTGGCGGTACTCGAACATCTCCTCAGCGGCGAGGGTGCCGGTGTTCTGCTCCTTCCACCACGCGACGATGCCGAGGTAGGAGTCGAGGTCGGTGAACCGCATGGCTTCGACTTCGACGGGCTTCTTGCGGTAGCGGGGCATGGCGGCCTCCGGGGCGCTGGCGGGAATGACAACGGCCCCCGCCGGTGAGGGTCGGGGGCCGGAGCGTTTTTGTCTGGGCATGCCGCAGGTGCCCCCCATGATGGGGCATGATCCGCACGCGTGCAACTACAGCCGTAGTGAGGCCCCGCCGTCCCCGCGACGGCGGGGCCTCGGTGGCGCGTCCTCAGCGGGGGCAGGGATTTGAACCCGCGTCTGCCGGGGCTGGCCCGGCCGCTCTGAGCTGGCTGAGCTACCCCGCTGAGCACGCGCAGTCTCCAGTGTGGCAGGCGGTCAGGCGCACCAGCGGCCGAAGTCGAGCGTCTCGGTGCGCAGCGCCGCAGCGGCCAGCAGCTCGGCGTCCGGTGCTCCGGCGGCGATCGCGGCGAGCACGTCCCGGTGGAGCGCGTCCTCCAGGCCGTGTGCGGCCTCATTGTCGTCCTGCACGGCGTGGATCTCGGCGAGGCGGCGGGCGATGTCCTCGGCGGTCAGCTGCGGGTCGCCTACGCGGGTCTGTTCGATCTCGTTCATGAGCCAGTCCTCTCTCGTGGTCAGTTGTGCCCGCAGCGGGGCCGGGTCCACCATCCGCACTTCCCGCAGTACTCCATCAGCGCCGCACCTCCGTCCGAACCGGATGGATGATCCGGACCCCTTCCGCGACCCGAACCACTCTCGCGACCTCACCGCTCTCACCTGCGAAAACATCTCCACGAGAGGGGGCCACGGTGGGGGAGGGGAGGGGTAGGTCCGGACCTTTACGCCGCACGGAGCGCCACAAAACCACCGCCCCGACAACCCACACCCCGACCGTCCCAACCGTCGGCGAGGCAGCAAACACACCCGCCGTCACCCCACCTCCGAGGACCACCAGGACGCAGCCGCCCGCGAGCGGCCCGCGCTCCTCCGGCAGCTCCTCCACCTCCTTCTCCTTGCGGCGGCTCACACGATCACCCCGTACACCGTCGCCCCCACCACGTTCGCGGCCTGCGCCAACGGCACCGCGGCGAACCCGGCGATGCCAGCGGAAGTGCCGAGGCAGATGCCGCACCAGGCCCCGGCCTTGATGTCCCGCCCGTACCTGCTCTTCTTCACCGCGGCGAGCACGGCCACGGTGGAGAGGAGCACCAGCGCGGTGCCGGTCTGGGTCAGGGGCAGGTAGGAGCTGCCGGTAGCGGACTGGCCGGTCGTGCCGCCGACGCCCCAGACCAGGGCAACGTCGCCGAGCCAGTTGGAGATCCACAGGGCGGTGTCGGCGATCCAGCCGACGATGCCGCCGAGGGTGAGGATGGCGAGGACGCCGTAGGCCCAGGCGGCGATGAAGGGCAGGAGCCTGCCGGCGTGCGGGAGGGGGGCTTTCCTGAGGGCTTTGGCGCCGGGGTACCAGGCGGTGAGGTACCAGACGAGGATGCCGAGTCCGATGGTGACTCCGCCGATGGTGACGATGTTCACGGTGGGGTTCCTAGGTGAAGAGGGCGGCGAGGACGGTGCCGCTGAACGCGGTGATGAACGCTGTGGTGGCGAGTACGGGTGCGAGTGCACGCCGGTCGGTTGCGGCGAGCCCTGCGGCTGCGATGGCGACGGCTACGGCGGATGCGGCTGCGAACCAGGGATGCATCAGGCGCTCTTGGGGAGCTGTGCTTGGATGCGCTGGGCGCGGCGCTGGCCGATGCGCAGCTCCGACTGGAGAGTGCGCAGCGGAACAACCCGGCCGGTCTCCGCGAGTGCGGTCTCGTTGAGGCGGAGTGCGGCTTCGAGGAGCTGTGCATCCGCATCCGCGTCGTGCAGCTCGCGCACCGCATCCGGGCCGTGACCTGCGGCGGATGCGGCTGCGCTCGGCTCGGATGCGGGCTGTGCGGGCGGCAGGGCGGGCGCAGCCGGGACCGCGGGCGCCGCATCTGGCTGCGGCCCGGCGACGGCCACGGCTTCGGCCGCAACCACATCGAACGCATCCGCAGCCGGTGCGGTGAGCATCCCGGCGAGGGCCGCATCCGCACCCGCACTCATCCGGTTGCGCTGCGCCTGCACCAGATGCACGCCCAGCTCTGCATCCCCGACGCCGACCTTGCGGGCCAGCCGCCACGAGATGCGCTCGGAGTACCAGCGCACTCGCTTCGACGGGTGCTTGGCTGCGCGGGCCCGGTGGTAGGCGAGGCGCTGCATCGTGGCTGCGTTGCGGCGCTGCGCCTCCATGTCGACGCCGGTGCGGTGCACGACGATGCGGCGGGCGAGGAGGCCGAGGCCTTCGGCGGAGACGCACATGCCCATCGGGCTCATGCCGTAGATGACGGCCTCGGTCAGGGTGTCGGCGAGGGCCAGGCCGACGGCGGACGCGGCGATGGGTACGGCCCACAGGCCGATGCGGACGGGGGCGGGTGAGGGTTGGCCGAGCATGGTGAGGCCGACCATCACGAGGGCGAGGACGAGGGCGAGGCCTTCGCCGGCGGCGACGATGCCGAGGGCGGTCTCGGCGCGGCCGAACTCGGCCTTGATGTTGGTGTAGGTGCCGTAGGCGCCGGCGGCGCCGGTGGCGACCATGGGGATGGCGGCGGCGGCGAGGATGCCGATCTGGCCCTTGGTGAGGGTGCGGGTGGTCACGGTGTGCTCCGGGGCGGTCGGGTGGCCGGGCCCGCGGTGGGGTGCGGGCCCGGCTGGGGCGGTGGGTCAGCGGCGGTTGGTTTCGCTGCGCCGGTTGGCCTCGCGGACCTTGCGGGACAGTTCCTCGCGCTCGGTGTCGGTCAGGGCGGTCACCGGGCGGGCTCCTCGTCGTACGGCCCGAAGAGGGCGCGGTCGACGTCGTCGTCGTTCGCGGTGGGCTCGTCGAGCGGCGGAGTCTGCGGCTGCTGCTCGGCCATGGCGGTCACAGTCCCTTCGCGGCGTCGCGGAGGCGGAGCGCGTACTCGCCGCCCGTCTCGCCCTGCCGCAGCTCGGGCAGCGCACCGAGGACGCGGGCCCACGCGGCGTTCGCGACCGGGTCCGGGGCGGTCGGGAGGACGTAGAGGTGGGCGCGGCGGAGCGCCTCGGACCAGGCCAGCGCGGTCACGGGCCGGGTGGGGGCGACGGTGTCGAGGTAGCGGGCGGTGTGGGTGGCGAGGCGGGCCGCGAGGGTGGGGGCGGCGAGGGCGCGGCGGAGGGCCTCGGCGGTGGTGGGGTCGTCGGCGAGGGGGCTGCCGGTGGTGGTGGGGTGCTGGGTACGCTGCGTCATGGTCAGCTCCTGGTCGAGTCAGGTGTCTGGCCGGCCCCTGCTCCGCGTGCTTGCCGGCGGCGGAGCGGGGGCCGTCTTGTTGGTGCGGTGCAACACTGGCAGAACCTCTTTACAACGTCAAGAGGTTCGGGAAGGATGGCGGGCGTGCCCAACCCCGAACAGCAGAGCGGGAGCGTGCGGCTGATGACCGTCTCGGAGATCGCCGAGGAGTACGACGTCAGTCGGCAGACAGTCCACGGCTACCGGCGGCGCGGCACCTTCCCCCAGCCTGTGCAGGGGGAGGGCAGCACGCGGCCCCGGTTCCGTGCGGATGAGGTGGCCGTGTGGTTCGCGGCGAATCCGAAGCGGCCCGGCCGACGCACCGACCTCGCACCCCAGCAGCCAGGAGAAGATGTGGACGAATTGATCGCGTTCTACAGCGCCCAACTAGACAAGGACGAGGCGGCAGCGCGGGCCGCGTGTTGGGACGAGCAGTCAGACGTGTGGACGGCCCGCCCGCCTCAAGCGAGGTACGAGCAGTACACGGTCGTGGACTACTTGGACGATGGCGTCGTGGTGGCGGCTCCGGAGAACGCCGACGCTGACGGTGTGGGCCAGCACATCGCCCGTCACGACCCGGCCCGCGTGCTGCGCGAGGTCGAGGCCGGACGGCGGCTCATCCGGGCGCACGAGAAGTGGTGCGAGGGCCGGTGCGAGGCCAAGTACCCGAACGTCGGCCCGGATGCCGCCTACTACTGGGAGATCAAGAACCGGGCCGCCGTATACGCCGACCACCCGGACTACCGCGAGAAGTGGCGACCGTAGCCGAGTAGCCGCGCAGCAGTGGAGGCCCCCGCCCGGTTGGGTGGGGGCCTCTCGCATGCCCAGGATCAGGCGCGGGCGGCGATCCAGTTGGCGGCGGCGTACAGGGCGCGCGCGAGGAACGGCGGCTTCGGTCGGGGCTTCGGGTCCGCCATGGCGGTGGGCGCGGACTGCCGGGTGTAGTTCTCGCCCTTCCAGGAGATCACCTCGCCGTCGAGGCTGGCGAAGATCTCCGGGCCGAGGACGGTCACATCGCCGTCGGTGTAGGGGTAGCTGGGGTGGTTGGTCTGCGCGGTCATCGGGCTCTCCTTCGGTGGGTTCGGTCAGGCGGCGGTCTCTTGGGTGGTGCGGGTCCAGCCGCAGGCGCCGCACTGGACGGCCGGAGGCTGCCCGTCCCCGCCCTCCACGGTCAGCCGAGCCTTCCGGCAGTGGGGGCAGGCCATCGGGAGACGCTCCCGGCGGCGGGCGGTGGCCAGCACGGTGTCGATACGGCGCGCGGCCTCGGCGGCGACGCGGGCTATCCGCTCGACCTGCTGCGTCGTCAGCGGCCGGAACGGGCCGTCCTGCGGGCTCGGGTCGTCCAGGCGCTGCTGGAGCCACACAGCAGCGAATACGGCGGTGCGGCGCGGGTCCGTGGGGTCGTACGGCCACCGTCGCGGGTCCGCAGCATCCTTCGCGGCGAGGAGCGCGGCCTGCTGGTGCACCTGGTCCGACCACCCCCGCCCCATGTCCACCGACAGGGGTGCGCGCTGCACGGCGGAGGCGATCCGGTCCGCGGTCTCCGTGAGGGCGATGGTGACGGTGCGGGCGGTGTCGACCACGTCCAAGTTCAGCGGGGGCTGCCCGGCGGGCACCTCCAGTTCGCGGACGGTGCCGAGGGGGCGTGCGGCGTCGAGGAGCGCTTGCTCGTAGTCGGTGTAGCGGCCGGCGGGGGGCCAGGGGGCTGCGGTGTGGGTGTCGAGCATGTCTGCGAGGTGGGGCCAGCCGGTGATGACGGTCTGGAGGTGCTGGCGCGGGGTGGTGTTCATGGTGCTCCTGGGTGGCGCGGGGCCCGGCCGGTGGGGCGGCCGGGCGGGGGCGGGCTACTGCTGCTGGGGGCCGAGGGCGGCGGAGACTGCGGCGATGGCCGGGTACAGGTCGGGGTGCGCCAGGCACGCGTCGATGACCTCGGCCAGGACCACGTGGTCCTTGGGGTGGTCCTCGTCCTGCGGGTGCATGCGACCTCGGACGTAGCCCATGACGGCGGCGTCCTTGACCAGGGCGCGTTCGCGGTCGGTGAGCGATGCGAGGAGCGTGGTCACGGCGTCGGCGCGCTGGGCGTCGCGCTCGGCGAGGTAGCGGATCAGGAAGTCGGGGAGGGGGATGGTCACGGCTGGCTCCCGTCGAGGGCGCGGATGGTGGGGCAGGGCCAGGGAACGGCGTAGTTCGGGTAGTCGCGTTCTGAGCAGTGCTCGCAGTCCCCGGTGTTCTGGTTGCGCACGTGGAGGGCGCGGACGCGGTCGAGGGCGGCCTCGGCGTCGCGGACCGTCTGTGCCAGCTCGCGGATGCTGGTGGCCTGGCGGGCGAGGCATGCCCGTAGCTCGGCGGTCTCGGCTTCGGCCACGGCCATCACGGTGTCGGAGATGCCGAGGCCGATCGTGCCGCGGAAGGCAGCCCACTCCTCTGCCTGCACCTCCCGGGGGAGGGCCTTCTCGACCGCTTCGTCGTACCGCTGGCGGCGCTGGTCGCTGCCCCCGGCCGGGACGGGCTTGCCCCACTCGACAGTGCTCAGCTCACCCAGGACGCCGAGGACAGCGGCCACGCCGTCCGCATCAAGCGGGCACGTTCCCTTCCTGGAACGTCCGGTGATCAGCGCCGGGCCGCAGATGCCTCCCGGCACGCCGTAGCGGTCCAGCACGGCAGACGCGAGAGCGTTGACCGGGCGCCGGTACATGGCGGAGGACTCGTCAACCCACATGGTCCAGTGGTCGGTGAGGTCGGCGGCTTCGACGCCGTGGGAGCCGAGGACCGCGTTCATGACGGTGAGCCGGTCGTCAGGGGCGGCGGGAAGGGTGAGGGGGACGACATGGCTGTCGTTGGTGATCAGAACGGCGTTGGTCATCGTCGGTTCCTCCTGCGGGAGCGGTGTCGGGGCGCGGTCAGCGCCAGATAGGCGGGAGTGAGGATCAACAGCGCGGCCAGCACAGCCCCAGCAGCCGGGGACAGGGCGGCGAGGACGGCGGTCACAGCCGGTCTCCGGTGAGCGGGACGGTGCGGATCCGGCGCCCGTGGTGGAACCGGCGGCGTATGGACACCTCGGGCACCAGGCCGGCCGGGCGGCGCGGGTCGGTCACGTCGTCCAGGTCGAGGAGCCCGCGCTTCAACGCGAGGGCGACGGCGTGGGTGCGCGAGGCGGCGCCGAGGGACTTCGAGGCGGTCTTCAGCCGGAGGTGGATGCCCTGCTCCGTGGTGCCGAGGATGCGGGCGATCTCGCGGGAGGTCATGCCGTTGGCGGCGAGGCGGAGTGCGGCGAGTTGTCCGGGGGAGAGGTGACCGTCGAGGGCGCGGGGCATCAGACGGTCACCTCCTCCGCGGGGGCCGGTGCGGGCAGGCCGGTGGCGGCGGCGAGGACGTGCGCGGCCAGCAGTGGCGGCACGGCGTTCGCTATCTGGAGGAACCGGCGGGACTCGCTGCCCTGGAACGGGTAGCCGGCGGGGAAGCCCTGAAGGATCGCGGCCTCGGCCAGCAGCAGCGGGCGCTTCTCCAGGTCGCCGCGACCGTCGACCTTCACCCACTGGTAGTCGTGGCGGGCGTGGCCGGCCACCAGCGTTCCGGCGGGCTGGTCCAGGCGGCGCACGGTGGCGTTGGCCCGCTTGCTGTGCCGCAGCACCCACCAGGAGCGGGCTTTCTCCGTCAGCGCCCACGACGGCCGGTCGCACGGGAACTCGTTGCCCCCGGCGGTGCGCCGCTCGCCGCGGGTGTTGACCCGCATCCCGGCCGGGAGGTCGAGGGCCTGGGCCATCGTCACCCAGGCGGGCCGGGTGGCGCCGAACAGGTCGATGCCGGGGTGCTCGGCGTGGGTGGGCTCGGGCGGGGCCACGGGCCGGGTGCGGGAGGCGATGAGGATCGCGCGGCGGCGGGTCTGGGGGACGCCGTAGTCGGCGGCGTTGAGGATCCCGGCCCACGTGCTGTAGCCCCAGGAGCGGAGCACGGCGGCGTACTGGCGCCACAGCGGCAGCACGTCGGGGACCTGTTCCAGTGTCACCCATTCGGGGCGGAGCGCCTGGAGGAACCGCATCGGCTCGGCGGCCAGCAGCGACCTCTCGTCGCGGACCGCGGCGCGCAGTTTGGTGCGGGTGTCGCGGCCGTGGGCGAGGTCGTGGACGGCTTGGTGCACCAGGGCGAGGTCGGTGAGGCCGTCGCGTTTGCCGCTGGCGCTGAACGTCTGGCACGGCGGGGAGGCGATCTGCCCGCGGGCCAGGCCGGTGAAGGGCCGGGTGGGGTACTGGGCGATGTCCGTGCGGATGGTGAGGTGTCCGGCGGCGGCGCGGGTGGCGCAGGCTGCGGCGTCCCACTCCAGGCCGACGGGGCGGAGGCCGAGTTGGCGGGCGGCTTCGTCCCAGCCGCCGGGGCCGGCGAAGAGGTCGAGGTGCATCGGTTGCTCCTGTGTGCGGGGTGTGCTGGAACCGGATGAGCGCCCGGGAAGGGCTCTGGGCGGTCGTGTGGCGGGCTGTGGGCCCTTCCTGTGGCTCTGTGGCCGTCTGGTGGGCTGTTAGGCGGCCTGGTGGCTGGTGGCGGCTTCGGTGCGGCTGGGGTGGGGGGTTGCTCGTTCGCGGCGGCCGATGCGGCAGGGCTGGCCTGTGGGTGCGCGGCAGGCGTCGTAGGGGCAGGGGACGGTGAGGGGGTCGGTGCCGTTGGTGAGGCGTCCGCGGCGGTTGGGGCGCCATTGGTCGAAGGTGTCGGGCATGTAGCGGCCGACGTTCTCCAGGCGGCGGGCGACGTTTTCGGCGGGGCCGGCGGTGAGCTGCTTGTGCTCGGCGGGCGGGGCCTGCCCGGTGGCGACCGCTGTGCGGGTGGCGCGCAGCTGCTTCAGGTAGGCGGCGGGGTCGGCCGGCGGGGTGGGGTCGGTGTGGCGGGTCATGCGGTCGCGGACGGTGGTGCGCCAGCGGTCGGCGATGTCCGCGGGGCGGATCGGGAAGGGGCTGGTGGCGTAGTGCTTGCCGACGGCGTGGATGGCGAAGTCGAGGGGGACGTCGGCGAGGACGGTGGCCCAGAGGGCGGCGAGGCCCATGACTTCGTCGGGGTCGTCGGGGAGGACGCGGGGGTCGGCGTAGGAGACCTGCTTGAGGAGCTGGGGGATTTGGTCGGGGTTCACTGGTTGCCTCCTGCGGCGCGGAGCTGCTGGGTGAGTTGGTCGAGGACGTTGCGGGATGCGTTGCGGCGGGCGGCCTGCGGTGTGGGGGCCGGGGCGGGCGCGGGGCGGAGCGCGGGGAGCCGGTGGACGCCGTCGGGGGCGGGCTCGGGCGCCGGGGGGAGGTCGCGCCAGCCGGAGAGGAAGTAGCGGCCGTAGCTGATCTGCCGCTGCTGGCACTGTTCGATGGCCCAGCGGGCGAGGCGTTCGGTGCCGTGGCTCTTGATGAGGGCGTGGACGATCAGCCACTCGTTGCTGGCGAGGTTCCAGCGGATGGTGTCGTAGCCGGCGAGGCTGATGGTGTCGACGACGGGGCGGGCGAAGTCGGGGATGACGACGGCGGGGGTGGTCGGGCTGTCGTGCTTGCTTCCACTCCTGGTAGGAGTGGTTTGGTGAAGGGGTCCTGATTCAGGACCGGTAGGGGTCTCGATTCGGTACCCCCCCGGTCCCGATTCAGGACCGGTAGCGGTTTCGTTAGGGGTCTCGATTCGGGACCCCTGCTGTGCGTTAGGGGTCCTGATCTGGGACCGGTAGCTTTCGCTTAGGGGTCCTGATTCGGTACCCCTAGCTATGGGTGCGGGGCGGGTGTAGCCGACCGCGAACGGCAGCTGGTAGGCCGCGGGGCGGCTCCCGGCGGCGGGTTCGGCGATGACGAGTTCGCCGGATTCGAGGGCCTTGTCGACGGCGCGGACGACGACGGACTTCGAGGCGTTGAGGCGGGCGCGGAACTCGGTGGTGCCCATGCGGACAGTGCAGTCGGGCCCCGGTGCCTTGTCGGCGACCGCGAGCAACACGAGGCGGGGGTTCCCGGTGGTGCGGGAGCAGTTCCACACCCAGTGCATGGCGTCGATGGTCAACGGGGCCTTCTCTCTGGTCGTGCGGGGTACGTGGGTGGTGCTCCCGGGGCGGGGGGCTGGTGGCCGGCCCCGCCCCGGGGCGCGCGGCGGGTGCTACAGGTGGTCCTCTTCGAGGACCGTGTCGACGAAGTGCTGTTCGTCCTTCGCTTCGCGGTCGTGGCAGGGCACGCACATGCGGCGGTAGTGGTCGCGGCGCTCAACGCGGGCGGTGCACCAGCGGTCGCCCTGCTCCTCGAACCAGGCGATGTGGTCAGCGGCCTCGATGAGGTTGACCGGGCCGATGACCGTGAGGCAGTCGTGGAAGGGCTTGTAGGGGAAGAGGGGCCGGGGCTGCTTGCAGCGGGTGCAGCGGCCCTCAGTGGGCTTCTCGGCAGGCATCAGATGTCCTTGGTCTGGTTGGGGCAGTGAGCTAGGTGGTGGGCGGGGACGGTCGCCGTGAACTGGGCGACGGCGTCCCCCGTGGCGTGGTCCGTCCAGCCACACCGGCCGCACCGGAAGTCAGCGGCCGGGTAGTGCAGCCACCTGCCGCCCCGCGCCCGCTCGCCGAGGTCGACGTGGAGGCCGGGGAGGTCGGCCGGTGGCCACCGGGTCATGCCGCTCGTCTCCCGGCGTCCGGCTCGTTGGGTACGGCGTGCAGGTGCCGGCGGGGCGGGTGCCAGCCGTCCAGGGCGGCCTCCAGGTCGGCGCGGTGGTCGGCGGCGAGCGGGTCCGGCCCAGCCGCGGGGGCGGGTCGGGGGCCGCCCCACTGGCCGGTGGGCCACTCCTCCGCGTACAGGCGCTCCAGCGGGCTCACGCAGCCACCCCCTTCTTCCGTGCGCGGCGGCGGGCGTTGAGGCGCTCCCGCTCGGTGGTGCCGCCCCAGATGCCGCTGGAGTAGCGGGCACCGCGCTGGTCTTCCATGTGGTCGGCGTAGGCGCGGCAGTCGGCGAGCACGGGGCACCGGGCGCAGATGTCGAGGGCGAGTTCGGTGTTCTTGTTGATGCCGCCGGTGTCGGGGAAGAACAGCTCAGGGTCGGCGTCGCGGCAGGCGGCGTTGAGCATCCAGGCGGGGATCATCGGAGCACCGCCTCCTTCGGCGGCCACGCGACCTTCGACAGGCGGGCCCGCTGCGCGGCGGGGAGGGTGAACAGCGGCTGGCCGTACCAGTCGTGGCCGGCGGCGCGGAGCCACCAGGCGTCGCACTGGTCACCGCCTGGATCGTTGGCGAACTCGGCTCCGGCAGCGATGAACGCGGCGGCGGCCATGTCGTCCTTGCTCGCCCGGCCGTGGTCGTAGGCGAACGCCTTGAGCGTCGCGGGAACCACCAGCGCGTAGGGCACGCGTGCCTCGACCAACTCGGCCCGCACGATGCCGTGGACCATGGCCGTGACCCCGGCGCCCATGGCGTGCCGCGGGAGGTCTTCGAGGACGGCGAGGGTGGGCCGGTGGACGAGCGCGGCACGGATGGCGGCGCGGATGACGAGGAGCCGGAGGTCGCCGTCCTTCTGCCGAGTCTTGATGCGCTGGGTGGTGCCGTCGGGGAGGGCGACGCCGGTGCAGGTGAGCGAGAGGTCCAGGCCCAGGACGCGGAGGGTGGGGCCGGCCGCCCCCGGCATCGCGCCGGGGACGGTCGGAGCCAGGCCGGGCAGGGGCGGCGCGGTCATCGGCCACCTCCTCGGGGGCCGTGCGGGGTGCAGCGGCAGTACTCGAAGAGGCGCTCGCAGCGGGGGCAGCGGCCGTTGGGGATCGCGCCGGGGCGGGCCAGGAACGCGCCGAGCCGGACCGCCAGGGCGGCGGCCACCAGGAGCCAGACGATGGCCAGGGCGGTGATCTCGGGGGCGGTCATGCGGGCACCTCCTCGAAGGGCACCAGCGGCCAGTCGCCGCGCACGCCGTCGGCCTGGTGCTCCTTGCCGGGCGTCCGCCGGAAGTAGGCCGCCAGACCCTCGGCCTGCTCGGCCGCCCACTGCACCTGCTTGTCGTGCAGGAAGCCGAGCGTCGCCTCACCGATCACGGGCTCCTGCTGCGCGATCCGCCACGCCACCCGGCACGCGGCGATCGCGTCCGCGGCGGCGTCGTGGGCGCCGTCCAGGGCCACTTTGTAGTGCTCGCACAGGGCGGTGAGGGTGCGGGAGCCGCGCCGGTAGCGGTCGATGCGCTTGTCCAGCACCCGCGGGTCCACCACGCGCAGCCGGTCACCGACCGCGTCCGTCAGCGGCTTGATGCCGTGCCGGCGGGCTTCGCGGTCGAGCATCGTCAGGTCGTAGGAGGCGTTCATCGCGACGATCGGGAGGCCGTTGAAGACGGCGTCGGCGAGCGCGTACACCACGTCCTGGACGACCTTGGCGGCGGGCTGTCCCTCCGCGCGGGCGCGTTCGGTGGTGATGCCGTGCACCTTCGCGGCGCCTTCGGGGATGTCGATGCCGGGGTCGGCGAGCCAGGTCAGGGTTTCGGTGCCGTGTCCGCCGCCGACCTGGACGACGCACGCGGTGACGATGCGGTCCGTCTCCACGTCCACGCCGGTGGTTTCCAGGTCGAAGCCGCACAGGCGGCCGAGGTGCCAGCCGGTCACTGGACCTCACCCGCCTTCACCGCGGCGAGGAAGGCGCGCAGCTGCCCGGCCGACGCCGTGCCCGGCATCAGCCCGTTGTTCCGCTCGGCGAACCGCCGCTCCGTCTCGGACGTGGACCAGCCCAGACGACCGACAGCGGCGACGATCTCGAACCACACGTCCGCCGGGTCCTCGCCGTCGTCGTCCACGAACTCGGCGTCGATGACCTCGTCCGCCGGGGCCGAGCTCTCACCGGCCGGCGTCTCCTGCCCCTGCTCCTGCTTCGGGGTCTTGAGCTCCTCCGCGCGGGCGGTCAGAGCCTTCGCGAGCGCGTCGTCCATGTGCCCGGCGCCCACGGCCTTCTTCCACAGCGCGCCGACCTCCTCGGAGGTGGTCGCCACCGCCGCCAGCGCCGCGTAGTCCGGGCGCGGGGCCTCGATCGCGGCCCGCTCCGGACCGGAAGACACCGCCGCCGCGGCGCCCGTCGTCTGCCCGGACAGCAGCGCCGCCGGGGCGATGTCCACGTCGATCGTCGGGACCATCCACCGCAGGGTCTTGCCGTCCCGCTTCGCGGTGCGCTCCTCCAGCCCCAGGTACGCCTCCACGTAGCCGCCGGCCTTCGCCAGCAGCTCCGCCACCCCGGGCAGCTCCAGCGCGGCGTAGTAGCCGTGGGACTCCAGGCGCCACACGCCGACGCCGGGGATGTCCCGCAGGACGACGTTCAGGCGGGTGGTGGGCTTGCACTGCCGCTGCTCCGGGTCGGGGCCGCACACGCAGGGCCGGTCCCTCAGGAGTTCGGTGACGCCGTCGCAGCGGCGCTGGCAGCCACCCCCACTCCAGAGTTCGTAGTACTGGGAGACGGGCTGGTGCGGCACCAGGATCGGCATGCGGGTGGCGTCAGTGAGGACCTCGAACTGCCCGGCGCCGCCGTCGGGGGTCCAGGGGGCGACGGTGCCGCCGTAGGCGGCGGCCACACGCTCCAGCAGGGGCCTGCTGGGGGAAGTGAGGCGGAACCGGTTGAGCTTGGCCGGGCGGGTCCCTCCGCTGGCGGTGGGGACCTTCTGGCCGATGCGGATGCGTCCGAGTTCTCGGATGCGCTGCTGGAGGTCGAGGATGGGCATCAGGCAGCCTTCTTCTGTGCAGGGGCGGGCAGGGTGAGGGGGGCGCCGACGACGGTCTTGGCGGTGGTCCGCTCGAACTCGGCGATGTCCCGGGCGTGGCGGAACGCGGAGAACTCCGCGGCGCCGCAGGCGACGGGGATGGGGCGGTAGCCCTCGGGGCGGAGGTGCAGGACGATCCCGGTGTCGTGGACCGGGGGGAGCGGCACCTTGGAGCCGTCGCGGAGCCAGCCGACTTCGGCGTGGGCGTAGGCGGACATCTGGAGGCCGGCCTCGGCGTACACGCCCTTCTTGTCGAGCTCGCCGCCGGTCTTGGTGTCGCCCATGAACACGGTGTTCGCAGGGACGTTGAGGGCGGCGGCTATGCGGGGGGACCGCAGCAGGTAGTCCAGGGTTCCGGCGTACCGCTCGGTGTAGTTGGCGACGACCATCTCCGAGGCCTCGAACGTGACTTGCCACTCCTCCACGAACGCGAGGAAGTTGGTCAGGTACGGGGCGACCTCGGGGTCGTCCAGCAGCTCCTCCGGCACCGGCTGGCCCAGGACGTGGGCCTCGATCACGGTGTGGACGGCGGAGCCGACGGCGGCGCGGGCGTCCTTCTTGCGGGTGTGGGCGCGGCGGAGCCAGTCGTATGCCTCGGTCCGCTCGTCGGGGCGCAGGGAGGCGCGGACGAGGTAGGGGAGGTTGTCGAGGGCGGTCTCCGCGGTGATGTTCCCGGCCCAGAAGACCAGCGCCTCTTTGGGGTAGCCCTGGGAGAGGATCGTGGTCACCGAGCGGAGCTTGATGCTGGTGTCGAGCGGGTCGCGGTACCAGCCTTGGGAGCGGCGGGGGATGCGGTCGGCGCCGGTCGGCTCCTGCTTCTTGCGGGAGCGGCGTCCGGCGGCCGGGACCTGGGTGGTCCCGGCGCGTCCGGTTGCGGTCGTCACGCGGCCTCACCCCGCACGATGCGCTGGTGCTGGCGGAGGCTGTAGCCGTCCTGCGCGAGGGCGTCGGCGAGGTCGTCCCGCTCCTCGTCGTCGGTGGGCTCGTCGTCCCAGATGAGGTCACGCATCGTCGGCCTCCGGGTAGTCGAAGCGGTCGTGGCGGTCGTCCTCGTTGCGGCAGGCCCAGGAGCAGTAGGTGGTGCCGCGCGGGACCGGGCGGGGGCAGCAGGCGCACGTGTCGAGTGCGGGGGCGGTGCGGGCGGGGCCGGTCGGCGGGCGCAGGTGTTCGGCGACGATTCCGGCGGCGATGGCGGCGGGTCCGGCGGCTCCGGCGAGGATGGCGATCAGCACGGTCATTCGTCCGCCTCCTCGTTGTAGGCGGAGGCGACGGTCAGCGGGGTGACGACGTATCCGGTGGGATCCCAGGTCGCGGTCTCCGGATGCGTGCCGTACTCGTACAGCTCCTCGGCCTCGTCCGGGCCGGGCTCGCCGTCGTCGTCCTCGCGCCACTCGCCGTCGCGGCGCCACTCCAATGTGGCGACCGACGCGCGCTCCATGAGCGTCTGGCAGTGCTCGCGGGCGGCTTGGCGGGTGGTGTAGAGGCCCATGGCGATCGAGTCGTGCGAGGCGCGGTACACGGTCAGCTCAGCGTCCCGGGTGGACTCGCCCCGCGACGGGGTGTCCTTCCCGGCCTCGGCGTCCTCGCGCTTCCACTGCTCCTCGCGCTCACGGAGACGGCACTGGACGTCGAAGGCACCCTCGTAGTCCTTGGTCTCCGTGCACGTGGCGATCAGCTCGGCGTAGGACTGGCGGATCTCGTTGCGCTTCGCCTCGATGGCGGGGCGCTCCAGTTCGGCGACCCGCGCCCGCAGCCGCTCCACCTCGGCCAGCACCACAGGGGCGAGGTGCTCGGCGAGGTACCCCCGCATCTGGGCGTGCTGGAGGCTGGAGAGGTGCGCGGTCTGCTGGAAGGCGCAGATCGCCTCGTACAGCAGGCCCGTGATGCGGTCGGCCAGCCGCTCCGCCGACAGCGGCTCCCGGGCGCTCATGCCGCCACCGCCGAACCCGCAGCAGCGGACACCGGCAGCACCACAGCCACCCGCACCGACACATCCCGCCACACCGCGCACAGCGTGTGCGTCCGCACCACCACGCCGTTCAGCTGCCAGCCACGCCCCGGCGTGACCGAACCGCCCACCACGGCCGCGTAGGCCGACAGGGCCTCCATGCCGCCGGTGTGCAGGTGCCCGTGCAGCGAGCCCAGCTCGGTGTCGATCGTCCACGTCGCCGTCGGCAGCTCGGGGTTCTCCTGGATCAGCTGCACCAGCGCCGTCGCCGGTGCCAACTGCGGGTTACCGATAGGCTTCATCAGCCTTGCCTCTCTTTCAGAGGTTGTAGGGGTGAGGCCTCGTGGGGTCGTCCGGGTCCAGCCGGGCGGCCCCCGCCTCGTTGATGGGGGGTGTCAGGCGGCGTCGCGTCGCGCCACGACCGGCCGCTCCGCCACCACCGGCGCGAACAGCACCCGCAACCGGGCGAACTGCTCCGCCGTCAGCGGCGGCGCCTCGGCCACCAGCACCCGCCGGGCCTCCGCCGCAGCCGGGCCCAGACGACGCGCAGCCGCCTCCGGGTCGATGCGGTGGCCGCTCACCGGGCGACCGCCGATCCGGCCGGCGTGCGCGAGGAACGGGCGATGGTGGTCCGCTGGACCGGCAGCCACAGGACGAGGAGGTCGCAGCCGACGCGGGCGGACCATGCCTCGGCCACGTCGGGGCTGACGGTGTCCTGCTCGCCGGACAGCACCTCGGCTATGAGGCTGGAGGCGACGCCTGCCACCTCGGCGATGTCGCGCATGGAAGCGCGGCTGCCGTCGCCGGTGCGCTGCATGATCCGGCGCAACATGTCGCGGTCTACGGGCCGGTAGCGGAGGGGTTTGTCGTCCAGGGGCTGGGGTTGCGGCATGGGCGTGCTCTCCTCGTGCAGCGGATCGCTCCTGTGTGGGAGTGAAGCCAGCATTGCACGACGGGAACACTCTGTCCACCCCTAGGGAGTGCATATGCCGCTCCCGTGCGGGAGTGGCGGGATGCCGCTATGCGCCCCGTGCCCCCACTGGCGCAACTCACTCCTGTTAGGGAACACTACGTTCCCGTAGTGCAGCGCGCGCCGCTGTTACCAGCGGGAATGCTGAGGCTTGACCGACCCCAGGTAGACACGCACACATGGAGACACGGGATGATGACACTCATGGGCACCCGAGATCAGCTATCGCGCCTGGTGCGAGACCGCCGGGCAGAGCTGGGCCTCTCCCAAGCCCGTGTCGCCACGGCATCCGGAGACCCCACGCTCCACACCTCATGGATCACCCGCCTCGAACAAGGCAAGATCCGCGATATCCCCGACCGCGACCGCCTCGAAGCCTTGGCGCGCGGCCTCCAGCTTCCCCCGCAGCAGGTAGCCCGCGCGGCCGGCGAACAGTTCCTCGGGATCGATGAGGTCCGCTCCGAGGACGAGACGGCGCGCGCCGTCGTCCACTTCATGGAGACGTTCTCCGAGGCGGACAAGCTCGCGGTCAAGGCCATGGTGGAGGCGTTCGCCCGGTCCAGGCGTTCCGGGGAGAATGACGCAGGGTAGTTTCTCATTCAACCCTCTGGCACCCCGAGCCCCTGGTGAGGCAATATCTGATCACGTCACCTGGGGGCAGGAGCCGTAGCAGTGCATTCCGTCGTTCGCACATGCGTTCGATGGCCGGGGAAAGAGGGATGCATGGCACCAACCGCATGTGTAGAGGTGGAAGTAGTCGACACGCTCCCGGGCGGCCAGCCCACCATGGTCCTGGAAGAGAAGGGACGCATCCGCTTCCTGATCCTCAAGGGCGCGCCGATCGAGGAGATCGGCCGCTCCCTCCAGGGCGACATGCAGCACGAGATCGACAGCGGTCTGTGGGATCAGCACTGGCCCGGCGGCGGGGGGCCGGGCGAGGGCAAGGAGTCCACGGAGGACGGGCCGGACGGCACGCCCTGACGGACGGCAGATGCGAGCGGGCCCCGGGAAACCGGGGCCCTTCGTCATGCCCAGGGCTGCGACCTGCGCATCCATAAAGGTGATTCATAAAGGTTCGACCTCGCCGTCGCATGCGCGGTGCTCGGAGCCGCCGAGCGGATCGACCCCCGCGCGCTCACCGGACTGGTGATGATCGGCGAACTGGGCCTCGACGGGCGCGTCCGGCCCGTACGCGGCGTCCTGCCCGCGGTCCTGGCCGCCGCGGACGCCGGATACCGCCAGGTCGTGGTCGCCGAGCAGACCGCCTCCGAGGCCGCGCTGGTACCCGGCGTCTCCGTCCTCGGCGTCCGCTCCCTGCGCCAGCTCGTCGCCGTCCTCACCGACGCACCCGTCCCCGACGAGGAGTGCCCGGACGAGCACGGCGCCGACGCCACCATGCTCGCCGGTCTCACCGTGCCCGGCGCGGGCGGAGGGATCGCGGGGCTGGGCGGCGAACGCCAGGTGGACCTGGCCGAGGTCGCCGGCCAGAAAGCCGCCCGCAGGGCGCTGGAGGTGGCCGCCGCGGGGCGACACCACGTCTTCTTCAAGGGCCCGCCCGGAGCGGGCAAGACCATGCTCGCCGAACGGCTCCCCGGGCTGCTGCCGCCGCTCACCCCGAAGGAGGCGCTGGAGGTCACCGCCGTCCACTCCGTCGCCGGGGCGCTGCCGCCCGGCCAGCCGCTGGTCGAGCGGCCTCCCTACTGCGCCCCGCACCACTCGGCCACCACCGCGTCCCTGGTGGGCGGCGGCAGCGGTCTGCCCCGGCCCGGAGCGGTGTCCCTCGCCCACCACGGCGTCCTCTTCCTGGACGAGGCGGCCGAATGCAGCGCGCGGGTGCTCGACGCGCTGCGCCAGCCGCTGGAGTCGGGGCAGGTCGTCGTGGCCCGGGCCCAGGGCATGATGCGCATGCCCGCACGCTTCCTGCTCGTCCTCGCCGCCAACCCGTGCCCCTGCGGGCGGCACGGTTCCCGGGGCGGCGGCTGCGAGTGCAGGCCCTCGTCGGTCAGGCGCTATCGCGCGCGGCTCTCCGGACCCCTGCTGGACCGCGTCGACCTCCGGGTCACGGTCGAACCCGTCACCCGCTCCGAGCTGACGGCCACCGGCGCCCGCTCCGAGACCACCGAGACCGTGGCGGCCCGGGTGCGCGCCGCACGCGAGCGCGCCGCCGCCCGCTACGCCGGCACGCCCTGGCACACCAACAGCGAGGTCCCCGGCCACGAACTGCGCACCCGGTGGCCGGGGAGCCCGGGAGCGCTCGGCCGGGCCGAGGAGGACATGGAGCGCGGCCTGCTCACCGCGAGAGGCCTGGACCGCGTCCTGCGGGTCGCCTGGACCCTGGCCGATCTCGCCGGGCACGACCGGCCCACCGCCGAGGACGTGGACGGCGCGCTGGAGCTGCGCACAGGCGTGCGGCGCGGCGCGGCACTCGCCGGAGGCCGGACGTGACCGGCCGTGAGGAGCGCACGGCCCGGGCGGCGCTCACCAGGATCGGGGAGCCCGGGGACGAGGCGATGAACCGGTGGCTCGACCGGTACGGGGCGGTGGAGACGCTCAAGGCGTTCGGTTCCGACTCCCCGCTGCCCGGCGCGTCCCGGACCCGCTGGGCCGGACTGCGGCAGCGCGCGCGAGGGCTCGACCCCGAGGCCGACCTCGCCGCGATCGGCGCACTGGGCGGGCGTTTCGTCTGCCCCGGCGACGCCGAGTGGCCGAGCCAGCTGGACGACCTGGGCGACGGACGCCCCGTGGGCCTTTGGGTGCGCGGCGGAGCCTCGCTGCGGATGTGGGCCCTGCGCTCGGTCGCCGTCGTCGGCTCACGGGCGTGCACGGACTACGGCGCCCATGTCGCCGCGACGCTCGGTTCCAGCCTGGCCGCCCGCGGCTGGACGGTGGTCTCCGGCGCTGCGTACGGGGTGGACGGCGCCGCGCACAACGGAGCCCTGGCGGTCGGGGGAGCGACCGTCGGGGTCCTGGCCTGCGGAGTCGATGTGGCCTACCCGCCGGGCAACGGCGAGCTGATCCGGCGCATCGGGGAGCAGGGGCTGCTGGTCGCCGAGCTGCCGCCCGGCGACCACCCCACCCGCAGCCGTTTCGTCCTGCGCAACCGCGTGATCGCGGCCCTCACCCGCGGCACCGTGGTGGTGGAGGCGGAGCTGCGCAGCGGCTCACTGGTCACCGCGCGGCGGGCCCTCGGGCTGGGCAGGCTCACCATGGGCGTTCCCGGCCCGGTGACCAGCGGACTGTCGGCGGGCGTCCACCAGCTCCTGCGCGGCGAGGGCATCGTCGTCACCGACGCCGCCGAGATCGTCGAGCTGGTCGGCGCCATCGGCGAACTGGCCCCCGAGCGGCGCGGGCCCATGGTGCCGCGCGACCTGCTGTCCCCGGAGGCGGCGTGCGTACTGGAGGCACTGCCCGCCCGGGGTGCGCTCGGCGTCGCGGCGGTGGCGCGCGCCGCCGCTCTCGCGGAGGACCGCGCGCTCGTCCGCCTCCAGGAACTGCAGTCACTCGGGTTCCTCGAACGCAACGGTGACTACTGGCAGTTGGCCAGGGCGGCCAACCAACACACCAACAGGTGACGAGGCGGTCCTTGACCTGGGTCGATCGAGTGAAAGGGTGAGAGGCATGATCGCTGAATGCTTCGTTCCGCATGGCCCGGCCGCGCCGTTCCGGCCACCCGGGTAACCCCGGGGTGCGGGCAGCGGAACGTATCTGCGTATGCCCGGTCGACCGCTCATCGCGCTGAGCGACACCGCAGTCACGCTACGCTCCCAAGGTTCCCGACCCCTTCGTACGCCCACCGGCGTCAGCGCACAGATCACGGCAGAACGGCTCAAGACGACGCATGCCCCATCACATCCCCGGGCCCGACCGCACGGCCACGGCAGAACCGACTGCGGCCGACGGTGCCGCACGCCCTGCCACGCCCGGATCGCTCGACGAACTGTGGCGGTCGTACAAGTGCACGGGCGACGAGCGGCTGAGGGAGCAGCTGATCCTCCACTACTCGCCCCTGGTCAAATACGTGGCCGGGCGCGTCAGCGTCGGCCTGCCCGCCAACGTGGAGCAGGCCGACTTCGTCTCCTCCGGGGTGTTCGGGCTGATCGACGCCATCGAGAAGTTCGACCCGAGCCGCTCGATCAAGTTCGAGACCTACGCCATCACCCGCATTCGCGGAGCCATGATCGACGAGCTGCGGGCGCTCGACTGGATCCCCCGCTCGGTGCGGCAGAAGGCCCGCGCGTTCGAGCGCGCCCACGCCGCGCTGGAGGCGACGCTGCGGCGCACACCCTCCGAGGCCGAGGTCGCGGACGAGATGGGGATCCCGCTGGAGGAGCTCCACGGCATCTTCAGCCGGCTGCCGCTGGCCAACGTGGTCGCGCTGGAGGAGGTGCTCCACAGCGGCGCGGAGGGGGGCGACCGGCTGAGCCTCATGGACACCCTCGAGGACACGGCCGCCGACAACCCCGTCGAGATCGCCGAGGACCGCGAGCTGCGGCGGCTGCTGGCCCGGGCGGTCAACACCCTGCCCGAGCGCGAGAAGACCGTGGTGACCCTCTACTACTACGAAGGGCTCACCCTCGCCGAGATCGGGCAGGTGCTCGGAGTCACCGAGAGCAGGGTCAGCCAGATCCACACCAAGTCCGTACTGCAGCTTCGGGCCAAGCTCGCCGATGTCGGTCGCTGAATCACCACCGCCCTCCCTACAGTGGGACACGTGCCCAGGATTCGAGCGGCCTCCGTGGCCGAGCACCGGACGATGCAGCGCGACGCCCTGCTGGAGGCAGCACGATCCCTGCTGTCCGAGGGCGGCACGGAGGCTCTGACCTTCCCCGCGCTGGCGGCCCGCACGGGACTGGCGCGCTCGTCCGTCTACGAGTACTTCCGCTCCCGCGCCGCCGTCGTCGAGGAACTGTGCGCCGTGGACTTCCCCGTCTGGGCGGCGGAGGTGGAGGACGCCATGGAGCGGGCCGACACCCCCCAGGCGAAGGTGGAGGCCTATGTGCGGCGGCAGCTGGCGCTGGCCGGCGACCGGCGCCACCGGGCCGTCGTGGCCATCTCGGCAGGCGAACTGGACCCCGGTGCCCGGGAGAAGATCCGTGCGGCCCACGGCGGACTGATCACCATGGTGGTGGACGCCCTCGTGGCTCTCGGCCACGACGAGCCGCGGCTGACGGCCACCCTGCTGCAGGGTGTCGTGGACGCCGCGGTCCGCCGTATGGAACTGGGCGCCGCCGAGGACCCGGACCGGATCACGCGGGCCGCCGTGTCGATGGCGCTCCATGGTGTCGCGGGCTGAATCCCCTCCCCTTTTCTCCCCGCCCCCACCCCACCCCCCGCCCCCGCTTTCCCTCCGGGCGCATGCGCGCCCGCCGTCCCTGCCGGCACCCCCTCGGGCGGGCGGCACACGGCTTCGGCGGGCCCGTGGGATCCACCGAGACGCGGAAGGCGCCCAGGCCGCGGTGACGGGAGCACCCGCGGATCCCCGGGCTGCGTCCGGCCGTCGAACGCCGTGGTTCACGGCGGTGGTTCCTCCGTGCGAAGCCGGGCGTGCCGGCACCGGGCCCAGGACGCGGCCACCGCCAGGACCAGCGCCGCTCCCACTCCGGGCACGCCGGTGGCCGATGAGTCCCGAGCGGCCACCGTCCGCACAGCGTCGCCCCGCCGGCTCCCCGAGTCCGCAGGAAGCGGAACCCCCAGCACGGGAAGGAGCCGGGAGGGACCGCGCGCGAGCAGGGAGAGCGGATCCAGGTAGGCGTCGCCGCGGCGCAGCCCCCAGTGCAGACACCCCGCCGGGCAGTGGAAGCCGTCCCGCTCCAGCACGCCGACCACGTCCCCCGCAGCGACCCGGTCGCCCACACGCACCCGCGAGCCGACCGGCTCGTACGTCGTACGCAGCGGAGGGGACCCCGTGCCGGCGAGCTCGACCGAGACCACCCCGCGTCCGGCGACCTCCCCCGCGAACGAGACCCGGCCCGCGGCCACCGCGCGCACCGGCTCCCCGGGACGAGCCGCCAGGTCCACGCCGCGGTGGCCGGCCGACCACCGTTCGGGCGGAGGGTCCCAGCCGCGTCCGACCGCCCCCGGCACCGGTCTGACCCGGCCGGAGCCGGAGGGGATGTCGGACGGGCGGCCGTCCCCGGGAGCGGCATGGGCCGCAGCGGCCCCCGCCGCCGGAAGCGGAGGCGGCAGTGGCAGGAGGATCGACATGCAGAGCGGCAGGCAGAGTGACATGCAGAGCGACAGACGGAGCGGCAGGCAGCGCGGCAGCGCGGCGCTAAGTCGGCGTCCCATGAGCACAGCGTGGCGCTGAACGCGGGACGGAGTTGATCCCGGACGAGAACTGTGGAGTACCGGCCGGTTGTGGACAACCGCGTCACCCGTTCCGGGGACGTCACCGCCCGCCGCGGTGGTGTCCGCTACCCATGCGTGTCGCCCGCCGCTTCCCCGGTCCCGTACACTTCTGGTGCGATCCGGGTCACCGGATCGACTTCGCACGCCCCGCCACCCTCCACAGGCGGCCGCGCACCTCGGTCCTCGAAGACGGTCCTCAACCCGTGAACTTCGCAGGCAAGCGCGTCGGGGCGTCAGGAGCGGCGGCCGTCCGGCCGCCGTGTACAACCGAGTGATCCAAGGAGATACGGCCATGGCCGTCGTCACGATGCGGGAGCTGCTGGAGAGCGGCGTCCACTTCGGGCACCAGACCCGCCGCTGGAACCCGAAGATGAAGCGCTTCATCTTCACCGAGCGCAACGGCATCTACATCATCGACCTGCTCCAGTCGCTGTCGTACATCGACCGCGCCTACGAGTTCGTCAAGGAGACCGTCGCCCACGGCGGCTCCATCATGTTCGTCGGCACCAAGAAGCAGGCCCAGGAGGCCATCGCCGAGCAGGCCACGCGCGTGGGCATGCCCTACGTCAACCAGCGCTGGCTCGGCGGCATGCTGACCAACTTCTCGACCGTCCACAAGCGCCTGCAGCGCCTGAAGGAGCTCGAGCAGATCGACTTCGAGGACGTGGCCGCCTCGGGCCTCACCAAGAAGGAGCTCCTGGTCCTCTCCCGCGAGAAGGCCAAGCTGGAGAAGACCCTCGGCGGTATCCGCGACATGCAGAAGGTGCCCAGCGCCGTCTGGATCGTGGACACCAAGAAGGAGCACATCGCCGTCGGTGAGGCGCGCAAGCTCAACATCCCGGTCGTCGCGATCCTCGACACCAACTGCGACCCGGACGAGGTCGACTACAAGATCCCGGGCAACGACGACGCGATCCGCTCCGTCACCCTGCTCACCCGTGTGATCGCCGACGCCGTCGCCGAGGGCCTCATCGCCCGCTCCGGCGCCGCCGGCGAGGGCAAGGGCGAGAAGGCCGCCGGCGAGCCGCTCGCCGAGTGGGAGCGCGAGCTGCTCGAGGGCGACGCCCAGAAGGCCGCCGAGTCCAAGGAGGAGGGCGAGGCCCCGGCCGCCGCCGAGGAGCAGGCCGCCCCCGCCGAGGAGCAGGCCGCCCCCGCCGAGGGCGAGAAGCCGGCCGAGCAGGCCTGACCGACGCCGCAGGTGGTACGGCCGGGGGCAGTGCCATGAGCGCCGCCCCCGGCCGCATGCCCGCCCCGTAGATCGATCCATCCTCATCGACCTTTCGAGAAGAGATTCACCGACCATGGCGAACTACACCGCCGCTGACGTCAAGAAGCTCCGCGAGCTCACCGGCGCCGGCATGATGGACTGCAAGAAGGCGCTGGACGAGGCCGAGGGCAACGTCGACAAGGCCGTCGAGATCCTGCGCGTCAAGGGCCAGAAGGGCGTCGCCAAGCGCGAGTCCCGCACCGCCGAGAACGGCGCCGTCGTCTCCCTGATCGCCGACGACAAGAAGTCCGGTGTGCTGGTCGAGCTCAAGTGCGAGACCGACTTCGTCGCCAAGGGCGAGAAGTTCCTCGCCGTGGCCGACGCCATCGCCGCCCACGTCGCCGCCACCTCCCCGGCCGACATCGAGGCGCTGCTCGCCTCCGAGATCGAGTCCGGCAAGACCGTGCGGACGTACGTGGACGAGGCCAACGCCACCCTCGGCGAGAAGATCGTCCTCGACCGCTTCGCGCAGTTCTCCGGCGGCTACGTGGCCGCCTACATGCACCGCACCAGCCCGGACCTGCCCCCGCAGGTCGGTGTCCTGGTCGAGCTGGAGCAGGAGAACGCCGAGGTCGCCAAGGACGTCGCGCAGCACATCGCCGCGTTCGCCCCGAAGTTCCTCTCCCGCGAGGACGTCCCGGAGGAGACCGTCGCCAATGAGCGCCGCGTCGCCGAGGCCACCGCGCGCGAGGAGGGCAAGCCCGAGCAGGCCCTGCCGAAGATCGTCGAGGGCCGCGTGAACGGCTTCTTCAAGGAGAACTGCCTCCTGGACCAGCCCTTCGCCAAGGACAACAAGAAGTCCGTCCAGAAGGTCCTGGGCGAGGCCGGTGTCACGCTGAAGCGCTTCGCCCGCTTCCGCGTCGGCGCCTGACCCGTACGCCCGCTCCCGGTTAGGGTCGGGTTACGGGGGCCCGTCCCGGTGCGTCGTGCACTGAGCGCAGGCGCGTACGGACCGGACGACCGCAGTTGTGACGAGGAGGCCATTGCCGCTTTCGGGGACCGAGAGGAACCACCGGCAATGGCCTCCTCACGCGTGTGCACGAGGAGATCCGCATGAAACAGGGCAACGACCCCGGAGGCAAAGCCTCCGACAAGGACCGCGACCGCCGCCGCTTCCTGCTGAAGCTCTCCGGTGAGGCGTTCGCCGGCGGCGGAGGGCTCGGAGTCGACCCCGACGTCGTGCACAAGGTCGCCCGCGAGATCGCAGCCGTGGTCCGTGACGGCGCCGAGATCGCCGTCGTCATCGGCGGCGGCAACTTCTTCCGCGGTGCCGAGCTCCAGCAGCGCGGCATGGACCGGGCCCGGTCCGACTACATGGGCATGCTCGGCACGGTCATGAACTGCCTCGCTCTCCAGGACTTCCTGGAGAAGGAGGGCATCGACTCCCGCGTGCAGACCGCCATCACCATGGGGCAGGTCGCCGAGCCGTACATCCCGCTGCGTGCCGTGCGCCACCTGGAGAAGGGGCGCGTGGTCATCTTCGGTGCGGGCATGGGCATGCCGTACTTCTCCACCGACACCACCGCCGCCCAGCGCGCCCTGGAGATCGACGCCGAGGCGCTGCTCATGGGCAAGAACGGCGTGGACGGCGTCTACGACTCGGACCCGGCGACCAACCCCGACGCGGTGAAGTTCGACGCCCTGGAGTACGGCGAGGTCATCGCCCGCGAACTGAGGGTGGCCGACGCCACCGCCATCACCCTCTGCCGCGACAACAAGCTCCCGATCCTGGTCTTCGAGCTGCTGGCGGAGGGGAATATCGCCAGGGCGGTCCGGGGTGAGAAGATCGGCACACTGGTGAGCGACCAGGGCTCCCGGGCCTGACGCCGACGGCGGACACGAAACGACGTCCGTACGGGAGCCGCGGTACACGGCACCGTACGGCAACTCCGTGCCGCACGATGGGCACGGTACGGGGATGGACAACAGCCTGCCGGTCGGACACCGTGCAGGAATCAGGGCTTTCCGGCTCAATTCATCGAACCAGGAGCACGTGGTGATCGAAGAGACCCTCCTCGAGGCCGAGGAGAAGATGGAGAAGGCGGTCGTCGTCGCCAAGGAGGACTTCGCCGCGATCCGCACCGGCCGTGCGCACCCGGCGATGTTCAACAAGATCGTGGCCGACTACTACGGCGCGATGACCCCGATCAACCAGCTCGCGTCGTTCTCGGTGCCCGAGCCGCGCATGGCCGTGGTCACCCCGTTCGACAAGAGCGCGCTGCGCAACATCGAGCAGGCCATCCGTGACTCCGACCTCGGCGTCAACCCGTCCAACGACGGCAACATCATCCGCGTCGTCTTCCCGGAGCTGACCGAGCAGCGCCGCCGGGAGTACATCAAGGTCGCCAAGGGCAAGGCCGAGGACGCCAAGATCTCCATCCGCAGCGTCCGGCGCAAGGCCAAGGAGGCCATCGACAAGGCGATCAAGGACGGCGACATCGGCGAGGACGAGGGCCGCCGCGCGGAGAAGGAGCTCGACGACACCACCTCCAAGTACGTCACGCAGGTGGACGAACTGCTCAAGCACAAGGAAGCCGAGCTTCTCGAGGTCTGAGGTTTTCGAGGCTGCGATTTTCGTGAACGACTCATCCTGGGGAGCACCACCGTCGGGCGCCGGGCCCTCCGGTCGCCCCGGCCACCCCGCTCATCCCGGCCACTTCGGACACCGGAGCACTCCCGAACAGGGTTTCTCCTCCCCGCTTCGCGCAGAGGTGGCCCAGGCCCCGGCGGGTTACACGCACGAGGACGCCGACGCGTCGCAGACTCGGCGTATGCCCATCGTGCCCGACGCCCCCGGCGGTGACCAGGACGATCGTGACGGCCGGACGGCCGGGCGGCCGTTCGGCGGCGGCCCAGTCCCCGGCGGCCGGCCCGAACCGCGGACCGGTCCCGGAGCGGAGCCCGCCGCCCCCTCGCCCCGGGGCCGTTCCTCGGGCCGCAAGCGGGCGGGCCGCGATCTGCGTGCCGCGATAGGGGTCGGCCTGGGGCTGGGCGCCGTCATCATCGCCTCGCTCTTCGTCTACAAGCACGTCTTCGTCGGCGTGGTCGTCGCCGCCGTCGTGGTCGGGCTGTGGGAGCTGACCTCCCGCCTCGCCGAACGCAAGCAGATCAGGGCGCCGCTGGTGCCGCTGGCCGTCGGCGGCGCCGCGATGGTCGTCGCCGGCTACGTCCGCGGTGCGGAGGGCGCCTGGGTGGCCACCGCGCTCACCGCGCTGGCCGTACTGGTGTGGCGGATGACGGAGGACCCGGCGGAGTACCTGCGGGACGTCACCGCCGGTGTCTTCGCCGCCTTCTACGTCCCCTTCCTGGCCACCTTTGTCGCCATGATGCTCGCCGCCGACGACGGCCCGCAGCGGGTGCTCACCTTCCTGCTGCTCACCGTCGTCAGCGACACCGGGGCGTACGCGGTCGGCTGGCGCTTCGGCACGCACAAGCTCGCTCCGCGCATCAGCCCCGGCAAGACCCGTGAGGGCCTGCTGGGGGCGGTGGCCTTCGCGATGGTGGCCGGCGCGCTGTGCATGCACTTCCTCATCGACGGCGGCGTCTGGTGGCAGGGTCTGCTGCTGGGTCTGGCCGTCGCCGTCAGCGCCACCCTGGGCGACCTCGGCGAGTCCATGATCAAGCGGGACCTGGGCATCAAGGACATGGGCACCCTGCTGCCCGGCCACGGCGGCATCATGGACCGCCTGGACTCCCTGCTGCCGACCGCCCCCGTGGTCTGGCTGCTGCTGGCCGTCTTCGTCGGCGCGGGCTGACGACCCGCATCCCGCCCGTGTCAGGGGCCCGCCGCTCACGAGCGGCGGGCCCCTGACACGTCCACGGCCCCCTTGCGGGGGCGGTGCCCGGCGAGAACGCCCGGAGCGTCGCGAGGCCGCCCTCGGCACCGGACCGGTTCGGCACCGGACCGGCGGTCCGCCGTTGCGGCGCCCCCGGCGTCCCGGCTCATCGAGTGCAGGAGACCTCGGCCAGCCATTGCGGCTCGTAGCACTCGGCGAACGACCACTTCCCGTCCGAGTGGGGGTCGTCCGTAGCGTCGGTGTACACCTCGAGCCTGCCCTGCGGCGTCAGACGGTAGTGGTCGCGGACCGGGGCGCCCTCCACGGTGGGGTACGTCACCCCCATCTCCGCGCCCTCGCCGCTCTCGAGGGACCGCCGCAGACAGGCGATCTCCCCGGCCGCCTGCTCCCGCAGATCCTCGCCCTGCTCCAGGGCCACCTCGCCGCAGCTCGGAAAACCGCTCCTCGCCTCCCAGCGCTCCTCGACCGGATCGTCCAGGACGCCGCAACCGGCAGCCGACACGGAAGCGACCACCACCGCGACGAGCCGCACCCGGAACCCGGCTGCCGCCGCGCCACGGCGACGGCCCCCGTTCCTACCTGACATGCCCCCACCTCCCCGTTCCGGCCGTTGGACGCGGCTTCGCGAAAAGGGGTTCCACGCGTGCGCGCGGCGGCCACGGGCGCCGGCCGGACCCCCGGCCGCTGTCGGCGGCGTCTTCTACAGTCACCCCATGGGAAGCCACTTCCAGACCGTCGTCGACCTGGACGCCACGCCGGCGGACGCTCCATTCCTCGCGGCCCGCGGTCTCGCCTGGCTCGTCGCCGAGGGGATAGTCAGTGCCGAGCGCACCGACTGCGTTCTCGGCGCCCCGCTGGGACATCCGCCCGGTCCGCTGTGGACCAAGGCCGTCAGGCACCTGGACTGGGAACCCGACGACGGACTCAACATCGAGACGGGCCCAACCGTCTTCCACGGCGGCCAGGGAGACGCCATGTACGCCGCCTGCCCCCACTGCGCCGCCCGCGTGGACCTGTACACCGACGAGTGGGAGGCGGTCGAGGGCGCCTGGGAGCCCTTTGCGAAGGCCATCGACGTCTGGTGCGACACGGGGCGAGCCGCCGTCGCCTGCCCGCGCTGCGGCCGAGCCGGCGATCTGGCCGCGTGGAGCTGGGAGAGCGACCACTACGCGTTCGGCCACCTCGGCTTCGAGTTCTGGGACTGGCCCGAGTTCAGCGCCGGCTTCCTCGAAGGACTCGCACGCTCGCTGGGCGGCCACCGCACGGTCCTGGTGGCGGGCAAGCTCTGAGGAACGGCTCCCCGTACGACCGCTTCAGGTGGAAGAACCCCGCCGGGCCGTCCCCGGGCCGTGCGGAAGCCGCCGGGCGATGGCCTCCCGCCTGCTCGCGCCCGGAGTGCCGCAGCCGATCTGCGACACTGGAGAAGTTATGCCTGCACCCGGAGAACTCACCTTTGTCGCGCCGCGCGGAGCCGCCAGGCCGCCGCGGCACCTCGCCGACCTCGCCCCGGCCGAGCGGCGCGAGGCCGTCGCCGCGATCGGCGAGAAGCCGTTCCGCGCCCAGCAGCTGTCGCGGCACTACTTCGCCCGGTACGCCACCGACCCCGCCACCTGGACCGACATCCCGGCCGCCGCGCGCGAGCGGCTGGCGGGCGAGCTGCTGCCCGAGCTGATGACCGTGGTGCGGCACGTCAGCTGCGACGACGACACCACCCGCAAGACGCTGTGGCGGCTGCACGACGGGACGCTGGTGGAGTCGGTGCTGATGCGCTACCCGGACCGGGTCACCATGTGCGTCAGCTCCCAGGCCGGCTGCGGCATGAACTGCCCCTTCTGCGCCACCGGGCAGGCCGGGCTGGACCGCAACCTGTCCACCGCCGAGATCGTCCACCAGATCGTCGAGGGCATGCGCGCCCTGCGCGACGGCGAGGTGCCCGGCGGCCCCGCACGGCTGTCGAACATCGTCTTCATGGGCATGGGCGAGCCGCTGGCCAACTACAAGCGGGTCATCGCGGCCATCCGCCGCCTCACCGACCCCGAGCCCGACGGCCTGGGCCTGTCCCAGCGCGGCATCACCGTCTCCACCGTCGGACTGGTCCCGGCCATCCACCGCCTGGCCGACGAGGGGCTCAGGTGCCGGCTGGCGGTCTCCCTGCACGCGCCCGACGACGAGCTGCGCGACACCCTGGTGCCGGTCAACACCCGCTGGAAGGTCCGCGAGGTCCTCGACGCAGCCTGGGAGTACGCCGAGAAGTCCGGCCGCCGCGTCTCCATCGAGTACGCCCTCATCCGGGACATCAACGACCAGGCGTGGCGCGCCGACCTGCTGGGCCGGCTGCTGGCGGGGAAGAGGGCGCACGTCAACCTCATCCCCCTCAACCCCACGCCCGGCTCCAAGTGGACCGCCTCCCGGCCCGAGGACGAGCGCGCGTTCGTCGCCGGACTGGAGGCGCACGGCGTGCCGGTTACCGTCCGCGACACCCGCGGGCAGGAGATCGACGGAGCCTGCGGCCAGCTCGCCGCCACCGAGCGCTGAGGGCGCGCCCGCCACTGGTACGGTGGCGGGGACCTCAGCGGTCGCACACAGTAGCGAAACACCAGTAGCGGAACACCAGCAGCGAACACAGGCATCGAAGCAGCGGAACCGACAGGGGAGCGCGTACGGCGCTGAGAGTGCGGTGTCGCCGGGAGCGCGGCCGAGAGGCCGCCCGGGGAGCCGCAGACCCTCGGACCTGATCCGGTTAGTACCGGCGTAGGGAGTCAGAAGAAAGTGCACACCAAGCTCCGCCGCGCCCTGGGCGCGGCCGTCCTCGGCGCGTTCACCCTCTCCGCCCTCACCGCGTGCGGCGGCTCGCAGTCCTCCGGGGACGGCGAGGGGAAGGGCGGGAAGGACAGGACGGTCACCCTGGTCGCCCACGACTCCTTCGCGGCCTCCGAGGCCGTGCTGGAGGAGTTCACCGAGAAGACCGGCTACAAGGTGAAGGTGCTGCGCGGCGGCGACGCCGGCTCCTCCCTCAACCAGGCGATCCTGTCCAAGGACAACCCGCAGGGCGACGTCCTGTTCGGCGTGGACAACACCCTGCTCTCCCGCGCCCTGGACAACGGCCTGTTCACGCCGTACGAGGCGGAGGGCCTGGCGAAGATACCGGCGCGGTACCAGCTCGACGCCGGGGAGCACCGCGTCACCCCCGTCGACTCCGGCGACGTCTGCGTCAACTACGACCGCGCCTACTTCGACGAGCGCGGCATCGCCCCGCCCAAGACCCTCGACGACCTCGCCGAGCCCGCCTACAAGGGCCTGCTGGTCACGGAGAACGCCGCCACCTCCTCGCCCGGGCTGGGCTTCCTGCTGGCCACCGTCGCCGAGTACGGCGAGGAGTGGCCGCAGTACTGGGAGAAGCTGAAGGCCAACGACGTCGAGGTCGTCGACGGCTGGGAGCAGGCGTACTACGACCGCTTCTCCGGCTCCTCCGGCGGCAAGGGCAAGGGCGACCGGCCGCTGGTCGTCTCCTACGCCTCCAGCCCGCCCGCCGAGGTCCTCGGCGCCGACCCCGCGCCCGAGCAGGCCCCCACCGGGGTGGCCACCGGCACCTGCTTCCGCCAGATCGAGTTCGCCGGGCTGCTGAAGGGCGCGGACAACCCCGAGGGCGGCAAGGCGCTGCTGGACTTCATGACCGGCCGCTCCTTCCAGGAGGACCTGCCGCTGCAGATGTTCGTCAACCCCGTGCGCGAGGACGCGGAGCTGCCCGAGGTCTTCACCCGGTACGGCGAGACGATCGACGAGCCCCGCACCATGGCCCCCGAGGAGATCGCCGAGAACCGCGAGGCGTGGGTCAAGGCGTGGACCTCGGCCGTCGTGCGGTCGTAGTGAGGTGAGGACGGGCATACGCGCGGGGACGGCGTCGCGCCTCGCGCTCGCGGCGGTGCCGGCCGTCTTCCTCGCGCTGTTCTTCGCCTACCCCGTCGCCGCCATCACCGCCCGCGGGCTGTACGACGGCGGGCGGTGGCGCCCGGATCGGATCGCCGCCGTCCTCACCGATCCCGACGTCCTCGGCGTGCTCTGGTTCACGCTGTGGCAGGCGGCGGCCTCCACCGCGCTCACCCTGCTGCTGGCGCTGCCCGGCGCGTACGTGCTGGCGCGCCTGGACTTCCCCGGCAGGCGGGTGCTGAGGGCGGCGGTCACCGTGCCGTTCGTGCTGCCCACCGTCGTCGTCGGCTCCGCCTTCCTGGCCCTGCTCGGCCGCGGCGGGCTGCTGGACCAGTGGTGGGGGGTGCGGCTGGACGGCGGCGTCACCGCCATCCTGCTGGCCCACGTCTTCTTCAACTACGCCGTGGTCGTGCGGATCGTCGGCGGCCTGTGGGCCCAGCTCGACCCCCGCCAGGAGGAGGCCGCGCGGGTGCTCGGCGCGAGCCGGTGGGCCGCCTGGCGCACCGTCACCCTCCCGGCGCTCGTCCCGTCGGTGGCCGCCGCGGCGCTGATGGTCTTCCTGTTCACCTTCACCTCCTTCGGCGTCGTCCAGATCCTCGGCGGCCCCGGCTACGCCACCCTGGAGGTGGAGATCTACCGGCAGACCGCCCAGCTGCTGGACCTGCCCACCGCCGCCGTCCTGACCCTGCTGCAGTTCGCCTCGGTCGCCGCCCTGATGGCCTTCCACTCCCGCACCGTCCGCCGCCGCAGGACGGCCCTGGGCCTGGTCGACGCCGCCCGCACCGCCCGCCGCCCGAACGGGGCCGGACAGCGGGTGCTGCTTGCGGGGGTGCTGGTCCAGGTCGCCGTACTGCTCCTGGCCCCGCTCGCCGTGCTCGCCGAGCGGTCCCTGAGCGGCCCCGACGGCTACGGACTGCACCACTACCGCGCCCTGGGCTCGGCCGACGCGGCCGGGGCCACCTTCACCGTGGCCCCGCTGGAGGCGGTCGGCAACTCCCTGGCCTACGCGGCCACCGCCACCGCCGTCGCCCTGGCCGTGGGCCTCCCGGCCGCCGTCGCCCTCACCCTGCGCGGTCCGGGAGGCCGGACCGGACGGCTGCTGCGCGGCCTCGACGCGCTGCTGATGCTGCCGCTGGGCACCTCGGCGGTCACCGTCGGCTTCGGGTTCCTCATCGCCCTGGACGCCCCTCCGCTGGACCTGCGCTCGTCGTGGATCCTGGTCCCGCTGGCCCAGGCACTGGTCGGCATCCCCTTCGTGGTGCGCACCCTGCTGCCGGTCCTGCGGGCCGTGGACACCCGGCTGCGCGAGGCCGCCGCGGTGCTGGGCGCGTCGCCGCCGCGCGTGTGGCGCGAGGTCGATCTGCCGCTGGTGCGGCGGGCGCTGCTGGTCGCCGCGGGGTTCGCCTTCGCCGTCTCCCTGGGCGAGTTCGGAGCCACCGTCTTCATCGCCCGCGCCGACGCACCCACCCTGCCCGTCGCCGTCGCACGCCTGCTCGGCCGGGCCGGAGAGGCCAGCTACGGCCAGGCCATGGCGCTCAGCACGATCCTGATGCTGCTGTGCGCGGCGACCCTGCTGGCGCTGGAGGGCGTCCGCACCGACCGATCGGGGGAGCTGTAGGGATGGCATCGCTGCGACTGGACGCCGTCACCGTGCGCTTCGGCGGACGCACCGCCCTGGACGCCGTCGACCTCGACGTCGCCGAACACGAGATCGTCTGCGTGCTCGGCCCCTCCGGCAGCGGCAAGTCCACCCTGCTGCGGACCGTCGCCGGACTGACGGAGCCGGACGCCGGACGGGTGCTGCTCGCCGGGCGCGACCAGCGGGGCGTGGCCCCGCACCGGCGCGGGGTGGGCCTGATGTTCCAGGACCACCAGCTCTTCCCCACCCGCGACGTCGGCGGCAACGTCGCCTTCGGACCGCGCATGCGCGGCGAACCGCGCGCGATGACCGAGGAGCGGGTCGCCGAGCTGCTGGAACTGGTCGGCCTGCCCGGGGCGCAGAGGCGGCCGGTGTCGGCCCTCTCCGGCGGCGAGCAGCAGCGCGTCGCGCTCGCCCGAGCGCTCGCGCCACGCCCCGGCCTGCTGATGCTGGACGAGCCGCTCGGCCAGCTCGACCGGTCCCTGCGCGAGCGGCTCGTGGTGGAGCTGCGGCAGCTCTTCCGCCGCCTGGGCACCACCGTGCTGGCCGTCACCCACGACCAGGGCGAGGCGTTCGCGCTCGCCGACCGGGTGGTGGTGATGGAGGCCGGGCGGATCGCCCAGACCGGCAGTCCGGTGGAGGTGTGGCTCCGCCCCGCCTCGGAGTTCGTCGCACGCTTCCTGGGCTTCACCAACCTCGCCGCGGCGACCGTGCGGGGGCGGAGCGCGGACACCCCCTGGGGCGCGGTGCCCGTGGCGCCCGGCGCGCCGCAGGGGCCGTGCACCCTGCTGGTGCGCCCCGCCGGAGTACGGCTCACCGGCCCCGGTGAGGGGCTGCCCTGCACCGTCACCGCCCGCACCCTGCGCGGCGGTGGCTCCTCGGAGATCTCCGTGCTGCTCGCACCCGAGCGCGGTCCCGCGCTGGAGGCCTCCTGCCCCCTGCACACGGCGCCCGATCCGGGCACCGCCGTGTCCGCCGCCTTCGACGCGGGCGAGGTGGTCGTCCTGCCCGCGCGGTGAGCGCGGGCGGGAACGGACGGGGGAACGGGCGGGCAGGGCGGCGCGGTCCCGTCCTCACCGCACCAGGGGCGCCGAGGCCAGTTCCGCCACCAGCCAGGCCGTCGGCGCCAGCACACCCAGCAGGGCCGCCACCCGCAGCGCGGCGGCGGCGCGCAGCAGCCGCCGCGGTACGCCGAGCCGCCGCAGCCCGTCGTTGGCGGGGGCACGGGCCGCACGGAACTCCGACGCCGCGCTCAGCTCGCCCGCCTCCGTGACCGTCGGCTGCTGCCCCGGCAGCACCTGCTCGACGGCGGCTACCTCTCCGTCTCGCTGCTGTACCACTCCATCCGCGACCACCAGGTCGAACTCGTCGGCCCGGTCAAGACCAG
>NZ_JBKJFM010000119.1:0-20208 GCF_046614825.1 Streptomyces nanhaiensis | reverse complement strand
CTGCGGGCCGCCGCGGCGGCCGTCTTCCGGCCGCTGCTGCTGGCCGTCGGCGCCCGGCGCGCGGCCGGCGAGGGACCCGTCCGTGTGCTGCGCCCCGCCCACCACGCCCGAGCGCGCCGCGCGCTCCCCCTGCTGACCCACTCCGTCGTACGGCGCGGACCTCCGTGCTCCGCGGCCCTCGCCGCCTGAGCACCACCGTCCCCACCCATCACGAACCGGACACGGAGAACACACCCCCATGAGCAAGCGCAACAGCCAGGAAGCCAAGCGCGCCGCCCGCGAGCGGCTGAAGATCGAGCGCGAGAGGCAGGCCAGGAAGGACAAGATCCGCCGCCAGGCCGTCGTCGGCGGCTCGGTGCTGGCGATCCTCGCGGTCGCGGGCGGCATCGGCTTCGCCGTCGCCAACATGGACGACGGCGGCAGCGACAAGTCCTGGGCCGACGCGGCGGACAAGAAGCTGGTGAAGCCGGCCAACGCCGCCGGGAAGGACGGCACGATCGTGCTCATCGGCGACGAGGGCGCCAAGAAGACGATCGACGTCTACGAGGACATGCGCTGCCCCGCCTGCGCCAACTTCGAGCAGGCCCTCGGCGAGACGGTCAAGAAGGGCGCGGAGGACGGCAAGTACAAGCTGCAGATCCACCTCGGCAGCATCATCGACGGCAACTTCGGCGGCGACGGCTCCAAGAACGCCGCCAGCGCCCTGGGCGCCGCGCTCGACGTGAGCACCGAGGCCTTCAGCGAGTACCACTCCCTGCTGTACTCGGCCGAGCACCACCCGCCGGAGAACGAGGACAAGTTCGCCGACAACGACTACCTGCTGAAGGTCGCGGAGAACGTCGACGCCCTCAAGGACAACAAGGAGTTCGAGGCCGCCGTCGAGAAGGGCACCTACGACAAGTGGGCGCTCGAGATGATCGACAGCTTCAACGAGGCCGGTGTCCAGGGCACCCCGACCGTACGGATCGACGGCAAGGACGTCGAGGTCAGCGCGCTGCCCGCCGAACTGGAGAAGCTCGGCGTCAAGTGACCGGCCGATGAACCGGCGGCGCCTCACCGGCCCGCCGGTACGCCGCTGAAGCGGCGTACCGGCGGGCCGGTCCCGTCCGGCGCGGCCCCCGTCCGGTGCGGTCCGGGTGGGGTGCGGTCCGGCTCACGGTGCTTTCAGGACAACGTCGTTCGACGAGTGGGCGAACTCTTTCCGGCGCCCTGTCCCGTCGCCCTACCGGCACGTAGCATCTGCGGCCGTGACCGACTCCCACACCGCATCCCGCACCCCTGCCCCCACGCGGCGCACGGTCGTCGCGGCCACCGCCGCGACCGCCGCCGGCGCCGCGCTGCTGCCGCTGAGCACCCCGCAGCGCGCCCGGGCCGCGGACGGCCCGGCCTTCGCCCACGGCGTCGCCTCCGGCGACCCGCTGCCCGACGGCGTCCTGCTGTGGACCCGGGTCACCCCCACCCCCGACGCGACGCCCGGTTCGGGCCTGGGCGCGCCCGTGGAGGTCGCCTGGGAGGTCGCCGAGGACCGCGCCTTCACCCGCGTCGTCGCCTCCGGCCGCACCACCGCCACCGCGGAGACCGACCACACCGTCAAGGCCGACGTGCGCGGGCTGCGCCCGGCCACGGGGTACCACTACCGCTTCTCCGCGGGAGGCGTGCTCTCCCCCGCCGGCCGCACCCGCACCGCGCCCGCCGACGGCACGGCCGCGGACCGCGTCCGCTTCGGGGTGGTCTCCTGCTCCCACTACGAGAGCGGCTTCTTCTCCGCCTACCGCCACCTCGCCGCCCGTGCCGACCTCGACGCCGTCCTCCACCTGGGCGACTACATCTACGAGTACGGAAAGGGCGAGTACCCGCTCAAGGACGGGGTCGTCCGCGAGATGCGCCCGGTCCACGAGACGGTCACCCTGGCCGACTACCGGCAGCGCCATGCCCATTACAAGAGCGACGCCGACCTCCGGGCGCTGCACGCCGCGCACCCGGTCATCGCGATCTGGGACGACCACGAGACCGCCAACGACTCCTGGTCCGGCGGCGCGGAGAACCACACCCCCGGCGCGGAGGGCGAGTGGGAGGCGCGAGCCAGAGCCGCGCGCCGGGCGTACTTCGAGTGGATGCCGGTCCGCCCCTCCGTCGAGGGCACCGTCTACCGGCGGCTGCGCTTCGGCGACCTCGCCGACCTCCACCTGCTCGACCTGCGCTCCTTCCGCGACCGCCAGGCGGGTGTCGGCAGCGGCGACGTGGACGACCCCGACCGCACCATCACCGGCCGCGCGCAGCTGGACTGGCTGAAGTCCTCCCTGGCCTCCTCCGGCGCCCGGTGGCACCTGGTGGGCACCTCGGTGATGATCTCGCCGATGGCCTTCGGCTCCGTGCCGGCGTACCTGCTCGGGCCGCTGGCCGAGCTGCTCGGCGTGCCCCGCGAGGGCCTGGCCGTCAACGTCGACCAGTGGGACGGCTACACCGACGACCGGCGCGAGCTGCTGACGCACCTGCGCGACCGCGGCATCGGCAACACCGTCTTCCTCACCGGCGACATCCACATGGCCTTCGCCAACGACGTCCCCGTCCGGGCCGCGACGTATCCGCTCCAGCCCCCGGTCGCCACGGAGTTCGTGGTCACCTCCGTCACCTCCGACAACATCGACGACATCCTGAAGGTGCCGCCGCACACCGTCTCCTCCGTCGCGGAGACCGCCGTACGCGCCGCCAACCGGCACACCAGGTGGCTCGACATGGACTCGCACGGCTACGGCGTCCTCGACGTGGACGCCGAGCGGACCCAGATGGACTACTACGCGCTGTCGGACAAGACCGACCCGCGGGCGTCCGCCGTCCATGTGCGCTCCTACCGCACCCGCTCGGGCACGCAGCGGGTGGAGCGCGCGGACGGTCCCGTGCGCTGAGACCGCGCCCGCGCGACGGGAGGCCCGAGGCCTGCGGGCCTCCCGTTGCGCGGGGTCAGCGGTCCTCCGGCTCCTCCAGCTCGGCCAGGAAGGCGAGCGCGGTCCGCCAGGTCCGCTCGGCCGCGTCCTTGTCGTGGTCCGGCAGGTCCGGGTCGGTGAACAGGTGCCCGGCCCCGGGGTAGCGGTGCACCTCGACGTCCGCGCCCGCCCGCCGCATCCGCAGGTACCAGGCGTTCAGCCAGTCGTGCGGCTCGAAGGGGTCGGGGTCGGCGACGTGGAGCTGCACGGGCAGGTCGTCCACTGCCGCGTCCTCGGGGATGTCGGAGGTGCCGTGGAGGAGCAGCAGCCCGCGGGCGCGGGTGTCGGCGAGCGCGAGGTTCTGGGCGATCGCCCCGCCCAGGGAGAACCCGGCGTACACCACCCCGCGCTCCGAGAGCGGAGCGGTGGCGGCGACGGCCCTCCTCAGCAGTTCGTCGCGGCCGATCCCGTCCTTGATCGCCATGCCCTCCTCGACCGTCCCGGCCGTCCGCCCGCCGTACAGGTCGGGGGTGTGGACCTCGTGCCCGGCCTCCCGCAGCCTGCCGGCCGCCTCCTCGACGGCGGGGCGCGGCCCGTAGGCGGAGTGGAACATCACAACGGTGGGCACGGTGTCACTTCCTCAGCAGGTCAGCCTCATGATCCGTCTCACGGCGCCGCGCCGGGGGCGGAGTCCTCCCATGGTGCCAGGTACGGTCGGTGGGGTCCTTCTTCCGTCCCCTGGAGTCTTCCGAGGAGTTCACACCACCATGGAGAACGTGCTGCGGCCGCTGATCGTCTTCGGCGGCGCCATCCTCCTGGCGTTCGCCGTCGGCTGGGCGGTGGACCGAGCGCTGCGGCGCATGGACGCCCGGCATCCGGAGACCCCGCTGTGGGGTCTGCTGCGCAGCGGCAGGGTCCCGCTCCGGGCGGTGGTCTTCGTCGGACTGCTCAACGCCTTCTCCGACGAGACCCACCTGGCCAGGGACCACCAGAGGACCGTCGACCTGTGGCTGAACCTGATACTGATCGGGGCCGCCGCGTGGCTGATGCTGCGGGTGCTGACCGCCGTGGTGGAGACGGCCTACTCCCGGTACGCCGGGATCGCCCACGACGCGGCGCGGGTGCGGCGGGTGCGCACCCAGCTGACGCTGATCAAGCGGCTGGCCACGGCGGTGGTCACGGTGATCGCGGGTGCGGCGATGCTGCTGCAGTTCCCCGCGATGGAGAAGCTGGGCACCTCCATGCTGGCCTCCGCCGGTGTGCTCGGCATCGTCGCCGGCATCGCCGCCCAGTCCACGCTGGGCAACCTCTTCGCCGGCCTGCAGATCGCCTTCGGCGACATGGTGCGCATCGGCGACACGGTGATCGTGGACGGCGAGTGGGGGACGGTCGAGGAGATCACCACCTCCTATCTGGTGGTCCTCACCTGGGACGAGCG
The DNA here is from genome assembly GCF_046614825.1 of Streptomyces nanhaiensis. NCBI lineage: Bacteria > Bacillati > Actinomycetota > Actinomycetes > Kitasatosporales > Streptomycetaceae > Streptomyces > Streptomyces nanhaiensis. The sequence continues at coordinate 15,846 of NZ_JBKJFM010000119.1, read as the reverse complement.
CCGGATCACCATGCCGGTGTCCTACTTCACCAGCAAGCCCTTCGAGAACTGGACCCGCGGCAACCCGCAGATGACCGGCACCGTCTACCTCCACCTCGACCACTCGGCGCCGATCGCCGAGATCCGGCGCAGGACCGAGGAGATCGTGCGCGCCAGCGACGCCTGGGACGGCCGCAACTGGGGCCTGGTCGTGACCGACTCCACACCCACCACGGTCGAGGTCCGCGCGACGATGACGGCGCGCAGCCCAGACGACATCTGGACGCTGCGCTGCGAGGTCCGCGAGGGGCTCATCACCTGGCTCCACCGGGAGCACCCCTACGCCCTGCCCCGAGTCACCACCGCGCAGGCGGCTCCGGCCCCGGCCTTCGAGCGGGAAGCGGAGCGGGCCCCGGAGCGGGAGGAGACGGGCGCGGACGGCCGGGCAGGCGGCGGGCGGCCGGGCATACCGGACGCGCGGAGGCCGAGCTGAGCGGACGGCCGGGCGCCACGGACACACGGCCGCGGGGCTCCGGCGGACGCCTCGGACGTCCGCCGGAGCCCCGCGGCACGTCCTACGCGCTCTCGGCCCGGATCCTGTCCAGAGCGGTCTGCAGGTCGTCGGGGTAGTCGCTGGAGAACTCCGTCCAGCGGCCGTCCGCCGGGTGCTCGAAGCCCAGCCGTACCGCGTGCAGCCACTGCCGGGTCAGTCCCAGGCGCCTGGCCAGCGTCGGATCGGCGCCGTAGGTGGTGTCGCCGACGCACGGGTGTCGGTGGGCGGCCATGTGGACGCGGATCTGGTGGGTGCGGCCGGTCTCCAGCTTGATGTCGAGCAGACTGGCCGCCCGGAACGCCTCGATGAGGTCGTAGTGGGTGACCGACGGCTTGCCGTCGGCGGTGACGGCCCACTTGTAGTCGTGCACGGGGTGCCGCCCGATGGGGGCGTCGATCGTGCCGCTGAGCGGGTCGGGATGGCCCTGGACGAGCGCGTGGTAGCGCTTGTCGACCGTGCGCTCGCGGAACTGCTGCTTGAGCAGGGTGTAGGCGCGCTCGGACTTGGCGACCACCATCAGGCCGGACGTTCCCACGTCCAGCCGGTGCACGATGCCCTGCCGCTCGGCCGCGCCCGAGGTGGAGACGCGGAAGCCGGCGGCGGCCAGCCCTCCGATCACGGTGGGGCCGCTCCAGCCGGGGCTGGGATGGGCGGCCACGCCGATCGGCTTGGCGACGACCACGATGTCGTCGTCGTCGTGCACGATCTCCATGCCCTCCACGGGCTCGGCCACCACCTGCACCGGCGCGGGCGGTGCGGGCATCTCGACCTCGATCCAGGCCCCGCCGCGCACCCGCTCGGACTTGCCGACCTCGCCGCCGTCGAGCCGGACCTTCCCCGTGGCGGCCAGCTCGGCCGCCTTCGTACGGGAGAAGCCGAACATCCTGGCCAGGGCCGCGTCTATGCGCTCGCCCTCCAGGCCGTCGGGTACGGGCAGGGTGCGGATCTCGGGAAGCTGACTCACCCGGTCGAGTATGCCGGAAGCGGGCGGTGCCCCCGTTCGGCGGGCGGGGCACACGCCCGGTGCGGGCCGGTCTCCGCGGGCCCGCCGCCTCCGGTCAGTCCCGGTGGACGGTGCCGTCGGGGTCCAGCCCCCGGAAGGAGAGCAGCACGATCAGCACCCCGCCGCAGACGATCGCCGAGTCGGCCAGGTTGAAGACGGCGAAGTGGGCGGGCGCGATGAAGTCCACCACATGGCCCTGGAAGACACCGGGCGAGCGGAAGACCCGGTCGGTGAGGTTGCCCAGGGCCCCGCCCAGCAGCAGTCCGAGCGCGATGGCCCAGGGCGTGCTGTAGAGCTTGCGGGCGATCCGCGCGATCACCACGATCACGGCCGCGGCGATGACGGTGAAGACGACGGTGAGGGCCTCGCCGATGCCGAAGGCGGCGCCCGGGTTGCGCACGGCCTGGAACCGCAGCCAGGTGCCGATCAGCTCGATCGGGTCGTGGCCCTCCAGCTTCTCGACCACGATGATCTTGCTGATCAGGTCCAGGGCGTAGGCGACGGCCGCCACGATGGCGAGTTCCACGATCCGCCGGCGTCCGCGGCCGGCGGGCCCGGCGGCACTCCCGGGCCCGCCGCCGGCCCCGGTCGCGGCCCGGCCGGCGGCTGTGTCCACGGTCTCGGTCTCGGTCTGCGCCTCGCCCGGCTGCTCGCCGGCCCGTTCCACCTCTGTCACGTGATGCAGGGTACGTCACACCCCGGAGGCGGCGGGCGCCGGCGGCCGGCCGCGGTCAGCGGCGCTCCTGCCGCTGCTTGCACTCGACGCAGAGGGTGGCCCGGGGGAACGCCTGCATCCGCGCCTTGCCGATCGGCTTGCCGCAGTTCTCGCAGACGCCGTACGTCCCGGCCTCCAGGCGGTCCAGGGCGCGCTCGGTCTGGTAGAGCATCTCGCGGGCGTTCTCCGCCAGGGCCATCTCGTGCTCGCGCGTGATGTTCTTCGTCCCCGTGTCGGCCTGGTCGTCCCCGGCGCCGTCGGCCGAGTCCCGCATCAGGCCGTTGAGGGCCTCCTCCGCGGCGTGGATCTCCACGCGCAGCCGCTCGGACTCCGAGGACAGCTCAGCGCGCGCATCCTCCACCTCCTGTGCGGTCCAGGGCTCCTCTCCGGGCCGTACGGCCAGCTCGTCGGGGGCGGCGGTGGCCGCGGCCGTACGCGCCGGGGGGACCGGGGCGGCGTGCCCGGCGGCCCGCGCTCCCGTCGTGGACTTCTTGGCAACCACCGTCTCGGCTCCTGTCTTCCCGTCGGCCGCCTTTCCGGCGCCCGTGCTCGCCGCTGCCCTCTTCGCAGCGGACTTCCCTCCGGAGGGCTTCTTCCCGGCCCTCCCGGCGCTCGCGGGTTCCCCGGCGTCTTCGGCGTCCTCGAGATCCCCGGGATTCCCGGCGCTCGCGGAACTCCCGGCGTCCTTCCCCCCGGCGGGCCCCCGCGCGGCTCGCGCCCTCCTCGCTGCGGACTCCCTCGCCACCATGGCCGCGACCCCTTCACATATTGTTATCTTGTGTATGAATCGTGACCGGAACGATAAATCGGCACCGATCGTGCGGCAACAGGGCACGCCGGTCCGCTCCCGCTTCCCCGGGAGACGGAACCCGTGCCCTCGCGAAGCGTTCTGCCCGGCACCGCGGGCCGAAAACCGGTCAGCCCCCATTGGGAGGCACCCTTACACTTGGGCTGAGCGAGAGGCGTCGAAGGGGACGAGTAGCGTCCGTATGCGGCCACGAGCGACCCGGGGACGGTGTGAGCCCGGGGGCGAGCGCGGCGTGAAGATCACCCCGGAGCCGCCGGAAGAAAACCCCCGCGCACGTGCGGCGACAGCACGCGGTGCGACGGACGGTGAGTAGAACCGGCATCGCCGCACCAATGAGAGGGCGGTGGACACGTACCCGCGTACGCGTCCGGCGCCAAGGAGGGTGGTACCGCGGGCACCGGCGCCGACTGGCGGCGGTCTCGTCCCTCCGGCGGAAGTCACCACGTCCGTTGGAGGAAGCCCACCATGAGCCCGCAGTCCCCGCCCCAGTACCGTCCGGTGCCCGCCCAGGTGGATCTCCCCGCCCTGGAGCGCGCCGTGCTGGACTTCTGGCGCGAGAACAAGGTCTTCGCCCGCAGCCTGGAGCAGTCCGAGGGCCGTCCCGAGTGGGTGTTCTACGAGGGCCCGCCGACCGCGAACGGCATGCCCGGCGCGCACCACATCGAGGCCCGCGTCTTCAAGGACGTCTTCCCCCGCTTCCGCACCATGCGCGGCTACCACGTGGCGCGCAAGGCCGGCTGGGACTGCCACGGCCTGCCGGTGGAGCTGGCGGTGGAGAAGGAGCTGGGCTTCAACGGCAAGCAGGACATCGAGGCCTACGGCATCGCGGAGTTCAACGCCAGGTGCCGCGAGTCGGTGACCCGGCACACCGACGCCTTCGCCGAGCTGACGACCCGGATGGGCTACTGGGTCGACATGGACGACGCCTACCGGACGATGGACCCGGACTACATCGAGTCCGTGTGGTGGTCGCTGAAGGAGATCTTCGGCAAGGGCCTGCTCGTCCAGGACCACCGTGTGGCGCCCTGGTGCCCGCGCTGCGGCACCGGCCTGTCCGACCACGAGCTGGCGCAGGGCTACGAGACGGTCGTGGACCCCTCGGTCTACGTCCGCTTCCCGCTGACCTCCGGCCCGCTGGCCGGCGAGGCCTCGCTGCTGGTGTGGACGACCACGCCCTGGACGCTGGTGTCCAACACCGCCGTGGCCGCCCACCCCGACGTCACCTACGCGGTGGTCACCGACGGTGCCGAGAAGCTGGTGGTGGCCGAGCCGCTGCTGGCCAAGGCGCTGGGGGCGGGGACACCTCCCGGGCCGTCAGGCCCGGGAGAAGGCTGGAGCGCCACCGGACAGACCTTCACCGGCCGCGAGATGGAGCGCTGGACCTACCGCCGCCCGTTCGACCTGGTGGAGATCGAGGGCGCCCACTTCGTCCTCAACGCCGAGTACGTCACCACCGAGGACGGCACCGGTCTGGTCCACCAGTCCCCCGCCTTCGGCGAGGACGACCTGCTCACCTGCCGTGCCTACGGGCTGCCGGTGGTCAACCCCGTCCGGCCCGACGGCACCTTCGAGGAGGACCTGGGACTGGTCGGCGGGCAGTTCTTCAAGAAGGCCGACGAGGCTCTGGTCGCCGACCTCGACGCCCGCGGCCTGCTCTTCCGCCACCTGCCCTACGAGCACAGCTACCCGCACTGCTGGCGCTGCCACACCGCGCTGCTCTACTACGCGCAGCCGTCCTGGTACATCCGCACCACCGCGATCAAGGACGCCCTGCTGCGGGAGAACGAGCGGACCAACTGGTTCCCGGAGTCGGTCAAGCACGGCCGCTACGGCGACTGGCTGGACAACAACATCGACTGGGCCCTGTCCCGCAACCGCTACTGGGGCACCCCGCTGCCCATCTGGCGCTGCGAGGAGGGCCACCTCACCTGCGTCGGCTCGCTGGCGGAGCTGTCGGAGCTGACCGGCACCGACCAGTCCGGCCTGGACCCGCACCGCCCGTACATCGACGACGTCGTCTTCGGCTGCACCGCCGAGGGCTGCTCGCTGACGGCCGTCCGCGTCCCGGAGGTCATCGACGCCTGGTACGACTCGGGCTCGATGCCCTTCGCCCAGTGGGGCTACCCGTACCGCAACAAGGACGTCTTCGAGAAGCGCTACCCGGCGCAGTTCATCTCCGAGGCCATCGACCAGACCCGCGGCTGGTTCTACACGCTGATGGCGGTCGGCACGCTCGTCTTCGACCGCTCCTCCTACGAGAACGTGGTCTGCCTGGGCCACATCCTCGCCGAGGACGGCCGGAAGATGTCCAAGCACCTGGGCAACATCCTGGAGCCCATCCCGCTGATGGACCGGCACGGCGCGGACGCGGTGCGCTGGTTCATGGCCGCGGGCGGATCCCCGTGGAGCGCGCGGCGCGTCGGGCACGGCACGATCCAGGAGGTCGTCCGCAAGACCCTGCTGACCTACTGGAACACCGTCGCCTTCCAGGCGCTGTACGCCCGCACCTCCGGCTGGGCGCCGTCGGAGTCCGACCCGGCCCCGCAGGCGCGCCCGCTGCTGGACCGCTGGCTGCTCAGCGAGCTGCACGCCCTGGTCGACCAGTGCACCCAGGCCATGGAGGCCTACGACACCCAGCGCACCGGCAAGCTGCTGTCCACCTTCGTGGACGACCTGTCCAACTGGTACGTGCGCCGCTCCCGGCGCCGCTTCTGGCAGGGCGACGCGGCGGCGCTGCGCACCCTGCACGACGTGCTGGAGACCGTCACCCGGCTGATGGCCCCGCTGGTGCCGTTCATCACCGAGCGGGTCTGGCAGGACCTGGTCGTCCCCGTCACCCCCGGCGCGCCGGACTCCGTGCACCTGGCCACCTGGCCCGAGGCCGATCTGTCGGCCGTCGACCCGGACCTGTCCCGCGACATGCTGCTGGTGCGGCGGCTGGTGGAGCTGGGCCGGGCCACGCGTGCGGAGTCGGGGGTCAAGACCCGGCAGCCGCTGTCCCGCGCGCTGCTGGCGGCGCAGGGCTTCGAGCTGCTCAGCGACGACCTGCGCGAGCAGATCGCCGAGGAGCTGAACGTCACCTCGCTCGCCTCCCTGTCCGAGGTCGGCGGCTCCCTGGTGGACACCACCGCCAAGGCCAACTTCCGTGCGCTGGGCCGCCGGTTCGGCAAGCGCACCCAGCCGGTCGCCAAGGCCATCGCCGAGGCGGACGCGGCGGCGCTGTCGGCGGCGCTGCGCGCCGGCACGGCGGCGGTGGAGGTCGACGGCGAGACCATCGCGCTCTCCCCGGAGGAGGTCATCATCACCGAGACCCCGCGCGAGGGCTGGTCGGTGGCCTCCGACGCCGGCGCCACGGTCGCCCTGGATCTGGAGATCACCCCGGAGCTGCGGCGGGCGGGGCTCGCCCGTGACGCGATCCGGCTGATCCAGGAGGCGCGCAAGAACAGCGGCCTGGACGTCGCCGACCGGATCGCCCTGCGGTGGCGGTCGGACGACGAGGAGGTCGCCCGGGCGCTGGCCGAGCACCAGGCCCTGATCGCGGACGAGGTCCTGGCGACGGACTACGCCGAGGGCGAGGGCGACGACTCCTTCGGCGAGCCGTTCGAGGACGAGTCGCTGTCCCTGGCCTTCCGGCTGCGCCGCGTCTGACCGGCGGCCGCCCCGGTGCCCCGGGCCGCCCGCCGGCTCGGGGCACCGGCACGGGGCACCGCTGCGCCGGAGTGCGGAGCGGCCGGAGCGGCCGGAGCGGCCGGAGCGGCCGGACGGAACGGGCACACCAGAGGGCCGGGCCCGGGATCTTCGATCCCGGGCCCGGCCCTCTGCGATATGCCGATCCGATTCGCCCGCCGCCTACGGCGGCTGCGTCAGTTGTCGTCCTCGTCGATGAGGAAGCCGCGCATCGGCGAGGGTGCCTGCTGCATCGGCTGCGGACCCTGCGGCCGCACGGGAGCCATCGGCTGGGTCATCGCCGGGGACATCTGCTGCTGCCCACCGTAGGTCTGACCGCCGCCCTGGTTGTGACCGCCGTGACCGCCCGGGCCGCCCATCGACTGGCCGCCGCCCATGGACTGGTGGCCGCCCATGGCGCCGCCGCCCGGTGCGCCCGCCGACGCCATCGAGGGAGACGGCGGCAGCGAGGCCGTTGCCGGGGTGCGCGGCGGGGCCAGGGAGTCGTCGGCCTGGTTCTCCAGCTGGCGGAGCTGGCTCTCCAGGTAGGACTTCAGGCGGGTGCGGTACTCGCGCTCGAAGCCGCGCAGGTCCTCGACCTTGCGCTCCAGCGTGGCGCGGGCGGACTCCAGCGAGCCCATCGCGACACGGTGCTTCTCCTGCGCGTCCCGCTCCAGCGCGTCGGCCTTGGCGCGGGCGTCCCGCTCCAGGCCCTCGGCGCGGCTGCGCGCCTCACCGACGATCTTGTTGGCCTCGGAACGGGCCTCCGCGATCGCCTGGTCCGCGGTCTGCTGCGCCAGCGACAGCACACGGGCCGCGCTGTCGCCGCCCGGCCCCTGGCCCTGCTGGTGCATGCCCGGGCCACCGGGACCGCCGTGGCCGCCCATCGGGCCGGGCCCGCCCGGACCGCCGTGACCGCCCATCGGGCCGGGGCCCATCGGACCGCCCTGCGGGCCGTGCCCGCCGGGACCTGCGGGCAGCTGCGGCGCACCGCCGGGCAACTGGGGCGGACCGCCCATCTGCCCCGGCGGGACCGGCTGCGGTCCCGATATGGCGGCGGGCACGGGACCCGGCCGTTCCTGCTGCTGGGGCTCGGGTTTGCGCATGCCCTGCTGCTGGTTCTGCGCGGCGGCCCGCGTCGCGGCGGCCAGCTTGGCGCGCAGATCCTCGTTCTCCCGGAGCAGACGCGTCAGTTCGGCCTCGACCTCGTCGAGGAAGGCATCGACCTCGTCCTCGTCGTAGCCCTCTCGCAGGCGGACGGTTGTGAACTGCTTGTTCCGCACGTCCTCGGGGGTCAGCGGCATCTCTTCACCTCAACGTAAGTCATCGGCATATCGGCAAGACCGTATCGCTCACAGCCTGGCCACGACACTGATCAGGATGTAGACGATGATCATCAGTACGAAGAAGGACAGGTCGAGCGCCACGCCCCCGAAGCGCAGCGGCGGTATGAACCTCCGCAGCAGCTTGAGTGGCGGATCAGTGACAGTGTAGGTGGCCTCCAGGACGACCACCATCGCCTTGCCGGGCTGCCATGAGCGGGCGAACATGAAGACGTAGTCCATCACCAGGCGGAAGATCAGCACGACCAGGAAGACCTGCAGCACAATGAGGACCACCTGCTGTACGACGCCCATCGTGCGCTTCCCTCTCCCCTTTGGTCGCGTCCGGCCCGTCGGCCGGCCCGTCCGGTTGTACTGACTCTCAGCTCTGGTTGAAGAACCCGCCCTCTGCGATGCGGGCCTTGTCCTCCGCCGTGACATCGACGTTAGCAGGAGACAGGAGGAAGACCTTCTGTGTCACCCGCTCGATACTCCCATGGAGACCGAACACCAGACCCGCCGCGAAGTCGACCAGACGCTTCGCGTCCGTGTCGTCCATCTCGGTCAGGTTCATGATCACCGGGGTACCCTCTCGGAAGTGTTCCCCGATGGTACGGGCTTCGTTGTACGTCCGGGGGTGCAGCGTGGTGATCCGGTAGGGTTCCCGCTCGGACACGACCTTGGGCATGATCACCGGTGCGTTCTTCTCCAGGTTCTGGCGTTCGGGTGTGATGGATGACACGGGGGCAATCCTCCCGTGCCGTCCGTTTTCGGCGGCGATCGCAGGAGCCTGCTCCCGTTCCCGGTGGGCGGGAGGGTGGACGACCCGCACCGGCTCGTCGGCCTCCTGCTCCCCGTCGGACTTCGCCGCGGGAGCCCCCAGAGGCTGGTGCGCCTGGTGCCGCCGGTCCCTGTCGGGCTCCGGCTCGGGCTCGAACTCGTCGTCGGGGTCGAACCCCGGGCCGTCGTACCCATCGTCCTCCACGAGGCCGAGGTAGACCGCCATCTTGCGCATCGCGCCGGCCATTCTCTGCGTCCTCCGCTCTGTGGTGGTTCCCCGGCCTTCGGCGGGGAGGCCCCGTCCCCTGCCTGCGGCGGGAACCCCATTCTGCCTCCGGTGCCTCCGAAGGGAGGCCCCAAGACCCAAGACTCCGTCACCGGTGCCCCTGGATCCACGCGGTCATCCACACTGGGCGGGAATGACCATATTTTCTGCTGTGGTCCGACTTGCTTGGCGACGTTACCGGAGCCCGGGTCGTACTCCGAGTACCGCACTGCCGATGCGCACATGTGTCGCACCGGCCGCCACCGCCTCTTCGAGATCCCCGCTCATCCCCGCCGAGACCATGGTCGCAGCAGGATGACCGGCCCGTAGGGCGGTCGAGATTTCCACCAGCCGCTCGAAAGCGGCTCCCGGCCTGCCGGCGTACGGCCCGGAGAGGGGTGCGACCGTCATCACGCCCGCGAGCCGGAGGCCCGGGGCGGCGGCCACCTCGTCGGCCAACTCCCCCAGCTCCTCCGGCGCCGCGCCGCCGCGTCCGCCGGCCGCGCCCGCCTCCCGGTCGAGCGCGACCTGCAGCAGGCAGCCGATCCGCCGGCCCTCGCGTTCGGCCGCCGAGGAGAGCGCGCCGACCAGCCGGGGCCGGTCGACCGAGTGCACGAAGTCGGCGTAGCGGGCCACGGACCGGACCTTGTTGGTCTGCAGCTGCCCCACGAAGTGCCAGGTGAGGGGGAGGTCCGCGCAAGCCTCGGCCTTGGGCGCCGCCTCCTGGTCCCGGTTCTCCGCCACGTGCCGCACCCCGAGTCCGGCCAGCAGCCGCACATCGTCGGCGGGGCGGGTCTTGGTGACGACGACCAGGGTCACGTCCTCCCGCGCGCGCCCCGCGGTGACACAAGCGCGGGTGATGCGCTCCTCCACCCGGGCGAGGTTCGCGGCCAGTTCGGCTCTGCGGTCGGCACTGCGGTCGGTTCTGCGGTCGGTCATGCGGCGGTCTCCCCGTCGGCCTCTCCCGCCCCGCCGGCGGGAGCCTCCAGCCATACGTAGCCGGCCAGCCGTCCGGTGGTCCTCTCCCGGCGGTAGGAGTAGTGGTCCGGGGACTCCATCGTGCAGACCGGCGGCTCCGGCGGCTTTGGCACTCCGAGCCGGGCCAACTGGGCGCGCACACCGGCCGCGACGTCGACCGCCGGGGTGCCCCGCCTGGTGGTGGCGTACGCCTCGGGCACCACGGCCGCGACCTCCTCGCGCATCCGCTCCGGCACCTCGTAGCAGCCCCCGCACACCGAGGGGCCGATGCGGACGACCGTGCGGGCCGGGTCCGCGCCGAGGGATCCCATCGCCTCGACCACCGCCGGGATCACCCCGGCGACCAGTCCGGGCCGCCCGGCGTGCGCGGCTCCGGCCACTCCGGCGACGGGGTCGGCGAGGAGGACGGGGACGCAGTCGGCGGTCAGCACGGCCAGCGCCAGGCCCCGGCGGGCGGTCACGACCGCGTCCACGCACGGCACGTCGCCGTCGCGCCACGGCCCGGTGACGACGGCCGCGTCGCGCCCGTGCACCTGGTTCATCCAGACCACCGAGGCCGGGTCCAGGCCGAGCGCCCTCGCCGCCAGCTCCCGGTTGGCCCTCACGGCGCCGGGGTCGTCCCCGACCGCGCCGCCGAGGTTGAGTTCGTCATACGGAGCGGCGCTCACCCCGCCCCACCTGTCGGTGGTGGCGAAGTGCGCGCCGCTCACGGTGTCGTGCTGTGTTATCACGCTCGTGGTGCCTACTTGAGGAAGTCGGGCACGTCGAGCTCCTCGGCCGAACCGTCCTGGTAGGGACGGGCCGGCGGGACCTGCGGGGCCGGGGACGGACCGGTCTCGCCCGAGCGCGGCGAGGAGGAACCCGCGCCGTAGGCGGACGGGGAGTCCGCCAGCGGGACGGCCGGGGACGGCTCGTCCTCGCGCGGGGTGACCGAGCCGAGCCCGCCGAAGGACGGCCGGTCGGGCTCGGAGGGCACCGGGCGCGGGGCGGCCGGTGCCTCCTCCTTGCCGCCGGCGTACGAACCGAGCACCTTGTCGCGGTTCTTGGCCGGCGGCTGCCCGCCGTCGAAGCCCGCCGCGATGACGGTGACCCGGACCTCGTCGCCGAGGGCGTCGTCGATGACCGCGCCGAAGATGATGTTCGCCTCCGGATGCGCGGCCTCGCTCACCAGCTGCGCGGCCTCGTTGATCTCGAACAGACCGAGGTCGGAGCCGCCGGAGATGGAGAGCAGCACGCCGCGGGCGCCGTCGATGGACGCCTCCAGCAGCGGCGAGGAGATCGCCATCTCGGCCGCGGCCACCGCGCGGTCGTCGCCGCGCGCCGAGCCGATGCCCATGAGGGCCGAACCGGCCTCGGACATCACGGACTTGACGTCCGCGAAGTCCAGGTTGATCAGGCCGGGGGTGGTGATGAGGTCGGTGATGCCCTGGACACCCGACAGCAGCACCTGGTCCGCGGACTTGAACGCGTCGAGCACGCTCACCTGGCGGTCCGAGATGGACAGCAGCCGGTCGTTGGGGATGACGATGAGGGTGTCGACCTCGTCGCGCAGGGCCGCGATGCCGTCCTCGGCCTGGTTGGCCCGGCGGCGGCCCTCGAAGGTGAACGGGCGGGTGACGACGCCGATGGTGAGGGCGCCGAGAGAACGTGCGATGTTCGCGACGACGGGCGCGCCGCCGGTGCCGGTGCCGCCGCCCTCGCCGGCGGTGACGAAGACCATGTCGGCCCCCTTGAGGACCTCCTCGATCTCCTCCCGGTGGTCCTCGGCTGCCTTGCGGCCGACATCGGGGTTGGCGCCGGCGCCGAGGCCGCGGGTGAGCTCGCGGCCGACGTCGAGCTTGACGTCGGCGTCGCTCATCAGCAGGGCCTGTGCGTCGGTGTTGATCGCGATGAACTCGACGCCCTTGAGACCGACCTCGATCATCCTGTTGATGGCGTTGACGCCACCGCCGCCGATACCGACGACCTTGATGACTGCGAGGTAGTTCTGCGGTGCTGCCACGTCGAAGGCCTCTCGCCTCGAGTTACGTGTCGCCGCTCCACGATGGTTGCGGTGCGCCGACCTATGCCGAGTGGGACGGTCCGGACGCCGACCCGAACCCTAACGTTCAAGTTTAGGGTTACCAATGTCTGTCGTTCCTCGGATTCTTTGGAACGGACACTAGGTCGACAAGTGGTTCGCGTTCAATGAACACGCCGAACCTCCCGTTTTTCTTCTCACCCTATGTGATCAGGCAACGCGGTAGCCAACCAGGGTGCTGGCCTGCACGTACGTACGTCAACTCCCCGACGCCGCCGGTGTGCCGGGAACACTCACGTCGAATCTCTCCGCACCGTCGGCGGCTTTCATCAGCAGGGTGAGCGATCTGGCCTTCGCTTCGCTGTCCTCACCGCTCCCCCACACCACCGTGCGCCCGCCGCTCATCTCCAGGGTGATGGAGTCGTAGGAGCGGACCCGGATGGTCCGGGTGTCGCGGCGCACCCGCTCGGGGAGGGCCGCGGCGACCCCGACCGCCTCCGCGCGCATCGCCTCGGGTCCGAAGCGGTGCCCGCTGGGGGATCCGGCGAGGTCCAGGGCGAGCAGGGGGACGCCCGCGGGCCGTTCGGCGACCGTGCCGAACAGCACCCCCTCACCGTCCACCTCGGCATAGCGCCGCCCCCTCGTGCCGTCCTCGTCTCCCCCGCCTTCCCCGTTCTCCGCGTCCTGCACCATCACGACCACGGCTTTTCTCTCCGTGACCGTCAGCTCCACACCGTGCGGCCAGGAGCGGGCCGCCTCCACGGAGCCGATCCGCGGCAGCGCCTCCAGCAGCCGCCGCTCCACCTCGCCGGGATCGACCGAGACGAGGGGTTCGCCGAGGGGGACGCCGGCGGCGTCGAGGACCTGCCGCTCCGTCAGGACCCTCTGGCCGGTGACCGTGACGCTCTCCACCCGCAGCCACGCGGAGCCGTAGAGCAGCCACAGGGCCAGGCCGCCGATCAGCAGCGCCGGGCCGAGGGCGAGGGCGAGCAGCAGACGGCGGCGTCCGCGGCCCTCCGGAAGGCGGGGCGCGCGGCGACGCCGGAGCCACCGGCCCGGCGGCGGGACCGGGGGCGGCCCCGAGCCCGCTCCCGGCCCGCGGGGGTCACGCTGGTCGCGGCCGCCTCGCCCGGCGGCCGCCGTCCGTCCGGCCACGCTCCCTGCTCTCCCGCGCCCCGCCTGCGGCCTCAGCCCCGGCGGTGTGCCGCGATCGCCTCGTACACCATGCCGACCAGCAGTTCGTCGGCGTCCCTGCGCCCGAACTCGGCGGCGGCCCGCGACATGTCGTACAGCCGGTGCGGGTCGGTGAGCACCGGCAGGACGTTGGACTGGATCCACTCCGGCGACAGTTCGGCGTCGTCGACGAGGAGTCCGCCGCCCGCCTTGACCACCGGCTGGGCGTTCAGCCGCTGCTCGCCGTTGCCGATGGGCAGCGGGACGTAGGCGGCCGGCAGTCCGACGGCGGACAGCTCGGCGACCGTCATCGCGCCCGCGCGGCAGAGCATCATGTCGGCCGCGGCGTACGCCAGGTCCATCCGGTCCAGGTACGACACCGGGACGTAGGGCGGCATCCCGGGCATGTTGTCCACCTGCGGCAGCTCGTTCTTCGGGCCGACCGCGTGCAGGATCTGGACGCCGGAGCGCTGGAGGCCGGGGGCGACGGCCTGGACGACCTCGTTGAGCCGCCGGGCCCCCTGGGAGCCGCCGGTGACCAGCAGGGTGGGCAGACCGGGGTCGAGGCCGAAGGCGGCCCGCCCCTCGGCGCGCATCGCCGCCCGGTCCAGGGTGGCGATCGAGCGGCGCAGCGGGATGCCGACGTAGCGGGCGTGCCGCAGCTTGCTGTCCGGGGTGGAGACGGCGACGTAGTCGGTGTAGCGGGAGCCGATCTTGTTGGCCAGGCCCGGGCGGGCGTTGGCCTCGTGGATGACGATCGGCACCCCGAGCCGCTTGGCCGCGAGGTAGCCGGGCAGCGCCACATAGCCGCCGAAGCCGACCACGCAGTCGGCCTTGGTCCGCTCCAGGACCTGCTCCGCGGCCTTGATGGTGCCGCGCAGCCTTCCCGGCACGGTGATCAGCTCGGGAGTGGGTTTGCGCGGCAGGGGCACGGCCGGGATCAGCTCCAGGTCGTAGCCCCTCTCCGGGACGAGCCGGGTCTCGAGTCCGCGCTCCGTGCCGAGTGCCGTGATCCCCACGGTCGGGTCCTGCCTGCGCAGGGCGTCCGCGAGGGCGAGCGCGGGCTCGATGTGGCCGGCGGTCCCCCCACCGGCGAGTACGACATGCACCGAATTTCACCGCTCTCCGGACGGGCGCCGTACGGCACTCCGTCCCATCGTCTTCCGTCTCACCCCAGCCAGCTTCTTTCTCACAGCAGGCTGCCGCATGGCCAGTGCCGCCTTCGCGGCGGGTTCCGATCTCGCGGCGGAGATCAGCAGCCCGACGGCGAACATCGTCGGCAGCAGGGCGGAACCTCCGTAGGAGAACAGCGGGAGCGGGACACCGGCGATCGGCAGCAGGCCGAGCACCGCACCGATGTTGACCACGGCCTGGGCCGTGATCCAGGTGGTCACACCTCCCGCGGCGTACCTGACGAAGGGGTCCTCCGTGCGTCCTGCCACGCGGATACCCGCATAGCCTAGAGCGGCGAAAAGGGCGAGCACCGGCAGCGTCCCCGCCAGGCCGAGTTCCTCCCCGGTCACGGCGAAGATGAAGTCGGTGTGCGGTTCGGGCAGTTGTCCCCATTTCTCCATGCTGTCGCCCAGCCCGGAACCGAACCATCCGCCCGACGCCAGGGCGTAGATGCCGTGGACGGCCTGCCAGCACTGGTCGTTGGGTCCGGGGTCGGTGGCGCCCAGGCAGGCGAACCGGGCCATCCGGTTGCCGCTGGTCGCGATCAGGAGGGCTCCCAGCGCCCCGGCGACGGCGAGGACCCCGGCGAACAGCCGCACCGGCGCACCGGCCAGCCAGAGCAGTCCGACGAGGATCGCGGCGAGGATGAGCGAGGTGCCCATGTCCCGGCCCAGCATGATCAGGCCGAGCAGCAGGAAGGTCACCGGGACGAGCGGCACCAGCATGTGCTTCCACTGGTTCAGCAGCCGCCTGTCGCCCTTGCGCGCCAGCAGGTCAGCCCCCCACAGCACCAGGGCGAGCTTGGCGACCTCGCTGGGCTGGAACTGGAAGGGGCCGCCGAGCTGGATCCAGTTCTGGTTGCCCTTGACCTCGTGCCCGATCCCCGGCACCTGGACCAGGCAGAGCAGGAAGACGGAGACGGCCAGCAGCGGGTAGGCCAGCCCGCGCTGGAGGGCCACCGGCATCCGGGCGGCCGCCACCAGCAGAACGCCGCCCAGGACGGCGGCCAGCAGCTGTTTGCGGAAGTAGTAGGCGGAGGGCAGCCCGGAGCCCAGCGCCTCGATCTGCGAGGCGGAGAAGACCATCACCAGACCGAGGGCGAGGATCATCAGGCTGCCGCCGAGGATCAGGTAGTAGGCGGTCAGCGGCCGGTCCCAGGCGTGCCTCGCCCGCAGGTGGAGCCCGCGGACCGCGTCCACGGCACGGCGCGGGCCGCGCGGGGGGCGCTTGGGGGCGCTCCCGGGCGCGGGCCGTCCGGCGCCGGACGGCCGGGGCGCGGCGGCGGGACGCGGGGCGCGCGCAGTGCCCGGACGCGCCGTGCGGGGGCCGGGACGGGAGCGCTGTGCCTCGCGCAGCGCGGTGCCGCGCCCCGGGCGCACCGGTGGAACAGACGGTGCCGGCCCGGCCGTAC
>NZ_JBKJFM010000118.1:0-20311 GCF_046614825.1 Streptomyces nanhaiensis | reverse complement strand
CGTGGTCGGTGCGCGGCTCGCGCGACAGCCCCGCGTCCACCACCACCCGCACCCCGGGCACCGTCAGG
Organism: Streptomyces nanhaiensis; assembly: GCF_046614825.1. Lineage (NCBI taxonomy): Bacteria > Bacillati > Actinomycetota > Actinomycetes > Kitasatosporales > Streptomycetaceae > Streptomyces > Streptomyces nanhaiensis. Next base: position 20,243 of record NZ_JBKJFM010000118.1, on the reverse strand, counting down.
CTGGACTCGGCGACCGCCGTGGCCAGCACCACCCGCCGCCGCCCGGCCGAACCGGCCAGCACCGTGTCCTGGACGGCGGCCGGGGCCCGCCCGTGCACCTGGAGCACCTCGGCGCCGGCCGCGTCGCCCAGCACGGCCGCCACCCGGGCGATCTCCCCGGCCCCCGGCAGGAAGCACAGCACGTCGCCCTCCTCCTCCCGCAGCGCCCGGCGCACCACGTCCGCCACGTGCTCCAGCAGGACCGGATCCACCCATGTGCCGTGCGCGGGGCGCACCGGGCGGGGCCCGGCGGGAGGCGCCCACACCACCCGCACCGGGTGGGAGGCGCCGGGCGCCTCCACCACGGGGGCGTCCAGCAGCCGGGACCAGGCACCGGCGTCGGTGGTGGCCGAGGCGGCCACCAGCCGCAGCTCCGGCCGCAGCGCGGCGCGCACGTCCAGCAGGAAGGCGGCGGCGGTGTCCGCGTCCAGATGCCGCTCGTGGCACTCGTCCAGCACCACCGTGTCCACCCCGGGCAGCTCCGGGTCCCGCTGGAGCCGCTGGAGCAGCACCCCGGTGGTCACCACCTCCACCAGGCATCCGGGGCCGACCGCCCGCTCCCCGCGCACGGTGAACCCGACCCGCCCTCCGGCGCCCGGCCCGGCTCCCGCGCCGACGGTCTCGCCCAGCAGCCAGGCCATCCGCCGCGCCGCGGCCCGCACCGCGATCCGGCGCGGCTCGGCGACCAGCACACGCCGCACCGAAGCCCCCTGCCGAGGGCCGGCGAGCCCGGCCAGGGCGAGCGGCACCAAGGTGGTCTTGCCCGTGCCCGGCGGGGCGCACAGGACGGCCGCCCCGCTCGCGGCGAGGGCCTCCTCCAGCGCGGGCAGGACGGTGCGTACGGGCAACTGGCGCAGGGCGTCGGTCCGCGGGGGCATGCCCCCATCCTCGCAGCGCCCGGAAGACGTCCGGAGGATCCCCGGTCCGCTCGCCGGCCCTGCTCGCTAGTCCCGCTCGCAGACGAAGATCGCGGTGCCCGGGATCAGCCGGCCGCGCAGCGGCGACCAGCCGCCCCACTCCTGCCGGTTCCACCCGGGCCACTCCGGCTCCACCAGGTCCACCAGGCGGAATCCGGCGGCGACGAGGTCGCGCACCCGGTCGCCGAGGGTGCGGTGGTGCTCGACGTAGACGGCGCGCCCCCGCTCGTCCTGCTCCACGTAGGGCGTGCGGTCGAAGTAGGAGGCGGTGACCGCAAGCCCCTCGGCCCCCGGTTCGTCGGGGAAGGCCCAGCGGACCGGGTGCGTCACGGAGAACACCCACCGGCCGCCCGGCCGCAGGACGCGCCGCACCTCGCGCAGCACCCGCACCGGGTCCGCGACGAAGGGCAGCGCCCCGTACGCGGAGCAGGCCAGGTCGAAGGAGCCGTCGGCGAAGGGCAGCGCTCCGGCGTCGGCCTGCACCAGGGGGAAAGCGGGGACGGCCCCGTCGATGCGCAGCGCGTGCTGGAGCTGCCGGTGCGAGATGTCCAGGGCGACCGGGCGCGCCCCGCGCGCGGCCAGCCAGCGGGAGCACTGGGCCGCCCCCGCGCCGACCTCCAGCACCGAGCGGCCGGCCAGCTCCCCGGCCGGGCCCAGCAGGCCGGCCTCCTCCTCGTCCAGGCCCTCCGGGCCCCACACGAAGCGGTCGTCACCGAGGAAGCCGCCGTGCTCGCGCTGGTACTCGTCGGCGTTCCGGTCCCACCAGCCGCGGCTTGCCCGGCTGCTCTCGGCGGCGCCCGCGTCGCGGCGGGCGGCCTCCGGCTCTGGTTCGCTGTCCTGGTTCATCTCGCCCGTCGTCCTAGCCTTCGGTTCCGGCGCGCGGCCGGGTGAAGCGCCGGGTGCGGTGGCGGGGCCCTCGGGCCCGCCTCTCGGGGGTCCGGCGGGCCCCTGGAGAGGCGGGGACGGGACGGGGATCCGGCGACTTGTGCCGGATATGGGAGCAAAGTCCCGTGTGTCCTCGTTCGCGCATTGACCCTGCCCGGCTGCCCCCGTATGCTACAAGTTGCGCTGCGGGCCTGCGCGCCTCAGACGGAGCAGGTCGCGCTCGCATCTGTTGTATGTCCCCTCGGTTGTCGAGGTGCTCGTGGTTTCCTCGGAGATCTTCGGTGAAGCACCTCTCAGGCTGTCCGGCTTCGGCAGTGCGATACGGGCTCTCGGCGTAGCAGTACCTACGACTTCAATGTCCGTACCGGAGCCCTTTTCCACATGACGAGCAGCACCGAGACCACCGTGACCACCCCGCAGGTTGCGGTTAACGACATCGGTTCCGAGGAAGCCTTCCTCGCCGCGATCGACGAGACGATCAAGTACTTCAACGACGGCGACATCGTCGACGGCGTCATCGTGAAGGTCGACCGGGACGAGGTCCTGCTCGACATCGGCTACAAGACCGAAGGCGTCATCCCTTCCCGAGAGCTGTCGATCAAGCACGATGTCGACCCGAACGAGGTCGTCGCCGTCGGTGACGAGATCGAGGCCCTGGTCCTCCAGAAGGAGGACAAGGAGGGCCGCCTGATCCTCTCGAAGAAGCGTGCCCAGTACGAGCGGGCCTGGGGCACCATCGAGAAGATCAAGGAAGAGGACGGCATCGTCACCGGTACCGTCATCGAGGTCGTCAAGGGTGGTCTCATCCTCGACATCGGCCTCCGCGGCTTCCTTCCCGCCTCCCTGGTCGAGATGCGTCGTGTCCGCGACCTCCAGCCGTACGTCGGCAAGGAGCTCGAGGCCAAGATCATCGAGCTGGACAAGAACCGCAACAACGTGGTCCTCTCCCGCCGCGCCTGGCTGGAGCAGACCCAGTCCGAGGTCCGCCAGACCTTCCTCACCACCCTCCAGAAGGGCCAGGTGCGGTCCGGCGTCGTCTCCTCGATCGTCAACTTCGGCGCCTTCGTGGACCTGGGCGGCGTGGACGGTCTGGTCCACGTCTCCGAGCTGTCCTGGAAGCACATCGACCACCCCTCCGAGGTCGTCGAGGTCGGCCAGGAGGTCACGGTCGAGGTCCTGGACGTCGACATGGACCGCGAGCGCGTCTCCCTGTCGCTCAAGGCGACCCAGGAAGACCCGTGGCAGCAGTTCGCCCGGACCCACCAGATCGGCCAGGTCGTGCCCGGCAAGGTCACCAAGCTGGTGCCGTTCGGTGCGTTCGTCCGCGTCGACGAGGGCATCGAGGGCCTGGTCCACATCTCCGAGCTGGCCGAGCGCCACGTGGAGATCCCGGAGCAGGTCGTCCAGGTCAACGACGAGATCTTCGTCAAGGTCATCGACATCGACCTGGAGCGCCGCCGCATCAGCCTCTCGCTGAAGCAGGCCAACGAGTCCTTCGGCGCCGACCCGATGGCGGTCGAGTTCGACCCGACCCTGTACGGCATGGCCGCGTCCTACGACGACCAGGGCAACTACATCTACCCCGAGGGCTTCGACCCGGAGGCCAACGACTGGCTGCCGGGTTACGAGAAGCAGCGCGAGGAGTGGGAGCGCCAGTACGCCGAGGCGCAGCAGCGCTTCGAGCAGCACCAGGCGCAGGTGCTCAAGTCCCGCGAGGCCGACGCCCAGGCCGAGGCCGAGGGTGCCGGCGGCGGTGCCCCGCAGGGCGGCGGCGCCGGTGGTGGCGGCGGCTCGTACTCCTCGGAGTCGGGTGACAACTCCGGCGCCCTGGCGTCGGACGAGGCCCTGGCGGCCCTCCGCGAGAAGCTCGCGGGCGGTCAGAGCTGACCCGTCGGCCCACCGCGGCCGACACGACACGCGGTGACCCGCGGTAGTGCGTGAAGCAGGGCCCCCTCCCCGCCCGGGGAGGGGGCCCTGCGGCGTCCCCGCCCGGGACGCCGCAGGGCCCCGCCGCGGGAGACCGTGCCGGAGATGGCACGATGCGTTGCCGGAGAGGTCTTCCGGTCACCCGATCAGGGGAATGCGCATGCGGTGGCGGATGTTGCCGACAGACGGAAGCGACACGGAGGAGCGGCGAAGGTGCTGGACCCGCAGGGTTTGTACGCATGGGATCCGACCGGCCTGGCGGAGGCCGAGGCGGCCGTCGGCGAGCAGGACGGCGCCGGGCCCGTCATGCTCTACCACTTCGAGGGGTTCATCGACGCCGGCGAGACCGGCGGGCAGATCGTCGAGGGGCTGCTGGACCGCGGCCCGCGCACGACCGTCGCCCGCTTCGACGCGGACCGCCTCGTCGACTACCGCGCCCGCCGCCCGGTGATGACCTTCCGGCGCGATCACTGGGCGTCCTACGACACCCCCCGGCTGGAGCTGCGGCTGCTGCGGGACGGCACCGGCACTCCCTTCCTGCTGCTGTCCGGCCCCGAGCCGGACGTCGAGTGGGAGCGGTTCACGGCCGCCGTGCGCGAGATCGTCGAGCGGCTCGGCGTGCGGCTGTCCATCGGCTTCCACGGCATCCCCATGGGCGTGCCCCACACCCGTCCCGTCGGCCTCACCCCGCACGGCAACCGCCTGGACCTCACCCCCGCGCGGCAGAGCCCCTTCGACGAGGCGCAGGTCCCCGGCAGCGCCGCCTCGCTGCTGGAGCTGCGGCTGGCCGAGTCCGGCCACGACGTACTGGGCTTCGCCGCGCACGTCCCGCACTACGTGGCCCGCTCCACCTACCCCGAGGCCGCCCTGACCGTGATCGAGTCGATCACCGCGGCCACCGGCCTGGTGCTGCCGGAGATCACCCACGCGCTGCGCACGGACGCGCAGCGCGTGCGGGAGGAGATCGAGCGGCAGCTAGAGGAGGGGGACGGCGAACTGGTCGCGGTCGTCCGCGGACTGGAGCAGCAGTACGACGCCGTGGCCGGTGCCGAGACCCGCGGCAGCCTGGTCGCCGAGCCCGCCGAACTGCCCTCCGCCGAGGAGCTGGGGGAGGTCTTCGAGCGTTTCCTGGCCGAGCGCGAGAGCGGGGGCGAAGCCGGGGACGGGGACGCCGGCGGCCCCCGGCCCTGACCGGGGCCCGCCCGCGCTTGGGTAGGGTGACGGCAGCCGCCGCGGGCGACCCCGCGTGCGGCGCACGGCCCCGCCTCCTGGCGCGGGGCGGGGTGCGGGTACTGACACATGTGGAGGCGCGGCCATGCTCTCCGTGGGGCTGACGGGCGGAATCGGCGCGGGCAAGAGCGAGGTCTCGCGGCTGCTCGGCGAGTACGGCGCCGTGATCGTCGACGCCGACCGGATCGCCCGCGAGGTCGTCGAGCCGGGCACCGAGGGGCTCGCCGCGGTGGTCGCCGAGTTCGGCGAGGAGGTCCTCGCCCCGGACGGCACCCTGGACCGGCCCCGGCTCGGCTCGATCGTCTTCGGCGACCCGGAGAGGCTGAAGGCGCTCAACGCCATCGTCCATCCGCTGGTCGGGGCGCGCTCGGCCGAACTCCAGCGCGCGGCCGGCGAGGACGCGGTGGTCGTGCACGACGTACCGCTGCTGACGGAGAACGGTCTTGCGCCCCTGTACGACCTGGTGGTCGTCGTCGACGCCTCCCCGGCCACCCAGCTCGACCGCCTGGTGCGGCTGCGCGGCATGGACGAGCAGGACGCCCGGGGCCGGATGGCCGCCCAGGCGACGCGCGAGCAGCGGCTGGCGGTCGCGGACATCGTCATCGACAACGACGGCCCCCTGGAGAAGCTGGAGCCGCAGGTCGCCGAGGTCTGGCGGCGGCTGAGGGAACGCGCCGGCGGGCGGGCCTGAGCGGGCACGGACACGGGCCCGACGGGCACGGCCGGTGGTCCGCGGCCGCGGCGGTGCGCTTGACCGGTCCCGGCGCCGGGAAGAATCCCCCCGCCAGGGCGGACGGGAATACGCCCGTGCGGCGGCGCGTTGCCGTGGCGGTACACCACGACGTCAAGGGACGTCCCCGGACGTTCCGTGGCGCCCCCGGAACCACCATCCGTACCCGAAGGACCCGTGATCCCGCGGCCGGTGCGACGCGGCCGATCCCGGTCGAGGAGGCGTCGACGTGCACGAGACCACGCCCGAGACCCATGTCATCCAGTACCGCGCGGCGGAGCAGCTGCTGGCCGCCCGCGACCCCAGGGGTGCGCTGAAGCTCCTGGAGTCCGTCGTCACGGCCTTCCCGGAGAAGACCTCCGTCCGCCTGCTGCGTGCCCGCGCCTTCTTCCTCAGCGCCCAGCTGCGCGCCGCCGAGGAGGAGTTCCAGGTCGTCCTGGAGCGCGAGCCGGACAACTCCTTCGCGCACTTCGCCCTGGGCCGCACCCTGGAGCGCGCCGGCCGCGACGACGAGGCGCTGCGCCACTTCCGCCTGGCGGCGGCGCTGGACCCCCGGCCCGACTTCTGGGAGGCGGCCCGCTTCGGCGACCGCGCCGTCTGACCGCCGCCCGGGGCCTCCCGGAGGCCCGTTCGCCGGCCGCACGAACCCGCCCGCCGTGACACCCCCGCCCGCCGCGACACCACCTGATGCCGCGGCGGGCGGTCCGCGTTCCCTCACCGGTCCGCCCCCCGGGGCATCCCCAGCCCCAGCGAGCCGGTCATGAAGAAGGCCCCCTCCACCCAGCGGCCGGCCCACCGGTCCGGCGCCGGCGCGTGCGGGAGCTGGGCGTCTGCGGCGGCGACGTCCACCTCGATCCCGCCGAGCGTCCGCACCCTCAGACGGTGGAAGACCTCGCCGCTGATCTCGCTCTCGGTGCGCTCGGCGGCCACCACGCCGCCCGCGAACAGGGCGTGCGCCACGGGCGCCCACTCCCGGCCCGCGTCGTCGGGGCGGAACAGCCCGGAGGGGATGAGGTACTCCGGTGCGAACCCCGGCTCGCGCTCCCGCTGCGCCGCGTCGTACGCGGCCCGGTCCTGGTACAGGTCGATCCGCTCTGCGAGCGCGCTCAGCCGCACCAGCCCCTCGGTGGGCGCGCCGCCCTCCCGCCGTCCCAGCGCACGCAGCTCCGCGCGGTCGGTCAGCTCCACCGGCAGCGGGCACAGCATCCGCCCGCCCTCGCCGTCCAGCAGCTCCATGTGCGCGACCCCTCTGGGGGCCAGGGCGATGCCGCGCACCGGCACCGGCGCTCCCCGCGGCACCAGGGCGGGCAGGACGTATACCGGCGAACCCTCGCCGTCGATCTCCAGTTCGACGCGCGCGCCGCCCGCGCCGGTCCACACCACCCGCACCGCGCCCCCGCCGACGGGCTCCGCACGGCCGAGGGCGTACAGTCGCCGCAGCAGTTCGCCGTACTCCCGCCTGTCGCCCACCTCGAGGCCGATGGCTCCGAAGTGACTGGTCATGAGGTACCCCCGTGGGATCGATCGGCTTCGACAGCCCCCTACCGTCCTCCGCCCCGCGGGGGAGGGCAATCGGATTTCGCCCGGGGCGCCGGGGAAGGATGGACGGTGGGCCGGCGCCGTCCGCGGCGGCGGGCCCGCCGCACACACCCGCCCCGACCCCTGGACAGCCCGTGCCGATACGAGACCTCCGCCCGCTTCCCGCCGCCGCCCTCGCGCTGAGCGCCGCCCTGTTCCTGGCGGGCTGCGAGTCGATCGACCTCGAAGACCCCTCCCCGGGAACGGAGTCCGGCGCGTCCGCCGGACGCGCCGTCAGCCCGCTGGAGAACGAGGACGGCACCGGGCCGGGACTGGCACCCGTCCCCTCCGCGGACCGGGCCAGGGCCCGCGAGATCGTCTCGGAGCCGGCGACCAAGGGGCGCGGGCCCAGGACGGGCTACGACCGGGACGAGTTCGGCTACGCGTGGATGGACACGGCCGACGGGGTGCCGCTGGCGCGCAACGGCTGCGACACCCGCAACGACCTGCTCGCCCGCGACGGCGAGGAGTTGCGGTTCCGCTCCGGCTCCGACTGCGTGGTCGTCTCCATGACGCTGGCCGATCCGTACACGGGCAAGGAGATCGCCTGGAAGAAGCAGGACGCCGCCGAGGTGCAGATCGACCACGTGGTGCCGCTGTCGTACGCCTGGCAGATGGGCGCCGCGCGCTGGCCGGAGGACAAGCGCGAGCGGTTCGCCAACGACCCGCTGAACCTGCTGCCGGTCGAGGGCCGCGCCAACTCGGCCAAGGGCGACTCCGGTCCGGCCTCCTGGCTGCCGCCCGGCAAGGCGATCCGCTGCGCCTACGCGGTGCGGTTCGCGCAGGTCGCCCTGGAGTACGAGATGCCGGTGACGGCCGCGGACAAGGAGACGATGCTGCGGCAGTGCGGGGGCTGAGGCCCGCGGCGCGGGGCGGGGGAGCTGGGCGGGCGGTCTGGCGGGAGCGGGCGGTCTTCCGCAGCATGGGGTGACGACAGCATCCGCCGGCACCGCCCGCACCGGGAGGAACCATGAGACGCCCACCCGTTCCCGTGACCGTCCTGGCGGCACTGGCCGCCCTCGCCGCCGTGCTCCTCGCCGCCCCGGCGGCCCTTGCCGCCCCCGCCCCGGCCGCCTCGGCGGCGCCGACCGCCGTGCGCGGCGGCGACGTGCTGTACGGGGGCGACGGCCGCCGCTGCACGGTGGCCTTCAACGCCCGCGGCGATGACGCGTACTACGGCCTCGTCGCGGGCCACTGCGTGGGCGGGGCGACCACCTGGTACGCCGACGCGGCGCGGACCGTGCCGGTCGGCACCACCGCGGGCAGCAGCTTTCCCGGCGACGACCACGGGATCATCCGCTACACCAACACCTCCCTGTCCTACCCTCCGGAGGTGAACCTGGGCGGCGGGACCGTCCGGAGCATCACCGGAGCCGCCGCCCCCCGCGTGGGCCAGTCCGTCTGCCATGCGGGCCGGACCGGCGGGCTGCGCTGCGGCACGGTCACCGCGGTCAACGTCACGGTCAACTACGGGGGCGGCGCAGTTCACGGACTGTTCAGGTCGAACGCCTGCTCGGAGCCGGGCGACGCCGGCGGCCCCGCCTTCTCGGGCGGCACGGCCCTCGGCATCATCGTGGGCGGCAGCGGCAACTGCGCCTACGGCGGCGGCACGTACTACCAGCCGGTCGTCGAGGTCCTGGCCGCGTACGGGCTGAGCATGCGCTGAACGCCGGCGGAGCGTTCCGGCGGAGGGCCCCCGCGGCGCGGACGGGCCGGCGGATTCCCTCCAGGCGTACTTGGCAGGGGCCGCGACGCCTTCTAGTTTGACGGTGTCCATTCAAATCGGGGGTGTCGTCGCAGGCGGTGCCTCCGGCTGCCGAGGAGGACCGCGTGTTCGGCTACCGCATGTTCGGCCGGAGAAGATCCGGAGCCCGGCGGACCGCCGGCGTCACCACCGCTGTGCTGACCCTGGCGGGAGCGCTGTCCATGGCCGCCCCGGCGGGGGCCGCCTCCGCCGACCGGCGGGACGCCGGTCCGGAGGCGGCCGTCGCCGAGCGCCTCGCCGAACGCGGGCGCGCCGAGATCGGAGCCGCGGCCGCGCACGACACCACGCGCGTCAACGTCACCCGCGGCGCGGGAGGGTGGGCCTTCGGCACGGCCGTGCTGGCGACCGAGCCCGGCTCGGAGCGGATGCCCAGGGGCTGGCTGTTCCACGCCGAGCGGGAGGGCGGGACGTGGCGGGTCGCTCTCGAGGGCGAGGAGCGGTTCGCCGAGCTCTCCCGGCGCTCCCCGCTGGTCAAGGCCGAGGAGAGGCCCCTGTTCGCCCGGCTCGACGGCCGGCGGGCGAAGCCCTCCGAGGAGGGCGGCCGGGACGGCGGCGGGGCGGTCGTGTACGGCGCCGGCGACTACCGCACCGGTATGGCGCTGCCGACGACCGTCGGCGCCGGCACGGTCATGACCAGCGGCCCGCACGGCTGGAGCGGCAGCGCGGCGCCGTGGAGCTCGCTGGACTTCGCCGGCGGCGACGAGGTGGTGCGCGCGGCCCGGCAGGGCACGGCCTACACCATGTGCCGGGGCTGGATCAGGGTCGTCCACGACCGCGGCTACGCCACGGACTACTACCACCTGTGGAACAACATCAACACCAACGGCGGCTGGGTCGGCGCCGGCGCCTTCCTCGGCCACACGGGCACGGACGTCACCTGCGGCGGCGCCGCCTACGGCCGCCACGTCCACTTCGGCCTGATCCAGAACGGCTCGTACATCCCGGTGGCGGGCCACAACCTGGGCAAGTGGGTGATCTACAACGGCTCCGCCGCCTACCAGGGCTCGGCGATGCACGGCAGCCGGCGGGTGAACGCCGGCGGGACCCTGTACAACTACGGCGCGCTGGGCCTGAACCAGGCGGTGGTCGACGCGAACGGGGGCACGTACGTCAACAAGCGCACCGGCCCCGGGACCGGTTACGCGGTCTCGGGATCAGCCGCGGACGGAGCCACGGTCACCGTCTCCTGCTCCGCCAACGGCACCGCGCACACCGGCCGCTACGGCACCACGAGCCTGTGGAACAGGCTGAGCGACGGCACCTGGATCAGCGACGCCTATGTGTGGTCGGGCGTCAACGGCCCGGTCAGCGGATGGTGCTGAGGCCCCCCGTCCGCCGCACCGCCGCAGGGGGCGCCTCGTCGCGGTCGTAGACGGCGTACGCCGACAGACGCCCGGACGGGGAGACGAACTGACCGACTTTCCCGGAGGGGCGGCCGTATCCCCGCGCACCGCCGTCGCCGCGGTGACGGCGGGGGTACCGTGCGTCGCCGAACGAGCGGACTGGAGGCGGGGGTCGTGGGCACGACACGGCGAACGGTTGTGACCGCACTGGTGGCGGCCGGTGTGCTGCTGCTGGGCGGCTGCGGTCGGACGGACGGCAACGGGGGACCGGACGGCGCCGCCGCCGGTGAGGCCGGTGCCGGCGACCGGTCCGTCCCCCCGGAACTGGTGGGCAGTTGGAGCACCGACCGGTCCGTCAACTTCGACACCACCGTCTTCAGCTTCTACGAGGACGGCGTCTTCACCCGGGAGGTCGGCACGGCCAGGGCCACGGGCCGCTACGAGGTCAGGGACAGCACGCTCGTGACCTTCCCCGAGGAGGGGAAACCCAAGGCGTACACCTGGCGGACGGGAGAGGGCGGCTGCCTGTACCTCGACGACGTCCGGCACTGCCCGTACTCCTGAGCCCGTACCCCCGGGGACGGCCCGGCACGGCGGGGCGCCGCACGCGCGGCGCCCCGCCCGGCCGTCGCGCGCGGCGGTCAGTGGGACACGGGCGGCGGAGGAGGCGGCAGGTGGCCGCACAACCGCGGGCAGGCGACCGTCCGTCCGGACCCGGCCCTGACCGGCGGGCGCCCGGCGTGCTCCCTCCCGGTCGCCGGACGGCACCGCGCCCGGAGCGGGTGCCGGTGGAGGGATCCGTTGAAGCAGCAGAGCCTGTGCGGTGACGCGGACGGAAAGCGGGGGGAAGGCAACACCCTCACACCGTATCGGCCCCTGCCCTCTTCCGGGCGTGCCGTGTGAGTACCGGCACACCCGCCCCGCGGCGCACGGGACAGACGCCGCGTCAGCAGGCCGCGCCGTAGGGCCCGTCAGCCGGACGCCTGGCCGCCCGGACGCGACTGGCTCGGCCGCACGACCACGAACCCGTATCCGTCCAGGCTGAGTTGGACCGCCTCGCCGGAACCGCCGCGGATCATCGAGCCGAAGCTCTGCGAGCGGCGCAGCGAGGTGCTCAGCCGGGCGCTCCGGCCGACGACCGCGTCGGTGTCCACGAAGACCGGGGCGCCGGGGGAGACGGGGATGACGACGGGGGTGCCCTCGCACACCACGCCCAGCCTGCCCTCCTTGGTGAAGACGCTGTTGAACAGGCCGCCGCCGGCCATGCCGGCGCCCTTGACCATGTTCTCGGAGGCGGAGAGATCGCTGCGCACGGACGCATGCTCCCCAGGACCCCGCGGCCCGCCAAGGCGCCGCGCTCGGCCCGGCCGGCGGCCGGCGGCGGCGGTGCCGATAGCGTGTGCCCATGGCGATGGACGAGTTGAGGGCGGCCGACGGGCCCGGGGCCGCTCCGGGGAGCCGGGGGCCGACCGCGACGACACAGGCGCGGGCGGACGAGGTGGGCGCCGTGCGGACGGTCTACGCGCCCGATCCGGACGGCGACCCCGACCCCGGTGAGATCGTCTGGACCTGGGTGCCGTACGAGGAGATGGACGGACGGGGCAAGGACCGGCCCGTCCTGGTCGTGGCGCGCGAGGCGGCCGGCACCCTGCTGGCCGTCCAGCTCTCCAGCAGGCGGCGCGAGGGCGAGCACGACTGGGTGCCGCTCGGCTCCGGCCCCTGGGACCGCTCCGGGCGCGACTCGTGGGTGGACCTGGACCGGGTGCTGCGCGTCCATCCGCAGGGGATGCGGCGCGAGGCGTGCGCGCTGGACCGGGCGAGGTTCAACCGGGTCGTGCACAGCCTCCAGCGGCGGTACGGCTGGCGCTGACCCGGGCGCATACTGGCCCGGTACGGCACAACCGACTCACAGCGCTGCCGCGAAGGAGGCCACCGTGGACGCCACCGTGGACGGTCGGCTCGAACCCATGCCCGAGGACTGGAGCCGCGCGCTCGCCATCGTCGCGCACCCCGACGACCTGGAGTACGGCGCCGCCGCCGCGATCGCGCGGTGGACCGCCGCCGGGCGGGAGGTCGCCTACCTGCTGGTGACCCGGGGCGAGGCCGGGATCGACACCATGGAGCCCGAGCGGGCGGCCCGGGTGCGGGAGGCGGAGCAGCGGGCGAGCGCGGCCGTGGTCGGAGTGGAGAGGGTGGAGTTCCTGGACCACCGGGACGGGGTCGTCGAGGAGGGCGTCGCCCTGCGCCGCGACCTGACCGCCGCGATCCGCCGCCACCGCCCCGAACTGGTCGTCACCCTCAACCACCACGAGACCTGGGGCGGCGTCAACTGGAACACCCCCGACCACCGGGCCGTCGGCCGCGCGGTGCTGGACGCGGCCGGGGACGCCGGCAACCGCTGGATCTTCACCGACCTGGCCGACCGGGGCCTGGAGCCCTGGGACGGGGTGCGCTGGGTGGCGGTCGCGGGGTCGCCGCAGCCGACGCACGCCGTGGAGGTGACGGAGGACGACGTGGACCGGGCCGTCGCCTCGCTCGCCGAGCACCGCGCGTACATCGGGGCGCTCAGCGACCGGGAACCCGCCGAGTACGCCCGTGAGTTCGTCACCGGCGTGGTGGACATGCCCGCCGAACGCACCGGCGGGCGGCGGGCCGTGGCCTTCCAGGTGTACCCGAGGGGATGACCGGCGCGCCCGGCCCGCGCGCCGCGGCGGGGCCTGTCACCGGCCGTCCGGGGCCGGCGGGCGCAGGCCCCGGCGCAGGCTCTGGCGCAGGGCGAGCGCGGCGACCGGCAGGAGCAGGGCCGCGCCCATCGCGTTGAGCCAGCCGTAGCCCGCCTGCGCGACGACCAGGCCGGCGAGCGCGCCGCCCGCGCCCGCCGCGGCGTTCATCGACAGGTCGGACAGCCCCTGTACGGCCGGGCGGGCGGCCTGCGGCACCGAGTCGGTGAGCAGGGTGGAACCGCCCACCAGCCCAGCCGACCAGCCCAGCCCCAGGAGGAACAGGCCCGCGGCGCTCCGGAGATGGTCGCCGTCGGCCGTGCCGGCGACCAGCGCCGCGCACGCCAGCAGCGCGACGCCGACGGAGATCACGGAGATGCGGCCGATGCGGTCGCACAGCCGGCCCATCAGCGGGGAGAAGGCGTACATGCCCGCGATGTGGACGCTGATCACCAGGCCGATCAGCTCGATGCCGGCGCCGTGGTGGCCGAGGTCCACCGGGGTCATCACCATGATCGAGACCATGGTGGTGTGGGAGCCCGCGACGGCCACCAGGGCCAGCCGGGCCCTCGGCGAGGCGGCCACGGCGAGGAGCCCGGCCCGCAGCGAGCGGCTCTCGGCGGACGCCGGGGCGTCCCGGTCGGCGGCTGCCAGCGCGCGGGCGGTGAGCAGGGGATCGGGCCGCAGCAGGACGAACACCAGCGCCGCGGCCAGCAGGAAGACGCCCGCGCCCCACAGGAACGGGCCCGCCGCCTCGGGAACGCCCAGGCCCCTGACGCTCCGCCCGGCCGGGGCGGCGATGTTCGGACCGAGGACCGCGCCGACGGTCGTGGCCCACACCACCGTGGAGATGGCCCGCCCGCGGTGGGCGGGCTCGGCGAGGTCGGCGGCGGCGAAACGGGCCTGGAGGTTGGCGGCGGAGCCCGCGCCGAAGGCCGCCGTGCCCAGCAGCAGGAGGGGGAAGCTGCCCAGGGCGGCGGCGAGCACCACCACACCTCCGCCCACAGCGCCGACCAGGTAGCCCAGGGTGAGGCCCGCGCGGCGGCCGCGCGCCGCCGTCAGGGCGGCGAACGGCAGGGACAGCACGGCCGTGCCCAGCACCGAAGACGTCATCGCCAGGCCGGACAGCCCCTCGGAACCGCTGACCTCCTCGGCCAGCACGGCGGCCAGCGCGATGCCCGTGGCCACGCCCAGCCCGCCCAGGATCTGGCCGGCCACGAGCACGGCGGTGGTGCGGCGGCGCAGCGCGGCCAGGTCGTCCCCGCGGGGGACCGCGGCGGTACCGCGGGCGGCGGGGGGACCGGGTATGCCCGAGGGCCCGTCAGGCGCGTCGGCGGTTTGGGAGGTGTCCTTCACGAGGGGAAGTCTGCCAGCCGCAGGCGGCCGGGGGGCCGGGCGGGAGGTGCGCGGGAGGCGAGGTTCGCCCCAGGGGGAACCGGGGCAGGGGCCCGCGCTCGGGGTCCTGCGGCAGTCCTGAGGGCGGGCCCGGAGCGCGGTGCTCAGAACAGCGGTGCCGGAAGGACCCCCTCCAGCGCGAGCAGCGCCCGCTTGGTCTCCAGCCCGCCGCCGAAACCGCCGAGCCCCCCGCCGCTCTCCACCACCCGGTGGCAGGGGACCACGACCGGCAGCGGGTTGGACCCCATGGCGACGCCCACCGCGCGGGCCGCGCCCGGCTCGCCGACGCGGTCGGCCAGCGTCCGGTAGCCGACGGTGCTGCCGTACGGCACGGAGGCGGCCAGCGTCCGCAGCACCCGCCCGTTGAACCCGGAGGTCAGGGACCAGTCCAGGGGCAGGGAGAACTCCCGCAGCCCGCCGCGGAAGTACGCGTCCAGCTCCCGGGCCGCCTCGGCCAGGACCGGATCGTCCCCGCCGTCACCGCCGGGAGCCGGCTCGGTGCCCAGCCGCGCCGCGAGCCGGGCAAGGGACCGGCGCACCGTCCGCTCCCCGGCGTGGAAGACGACGCTCACCAGCCCCCGGCCGGTCGCCGCGAGCAGCAGCGGGCCGATCGGGGTGCCCCGTACGGTCCAGACCGGGGCCGCGGTGGCGCCCTCGGCCGATGTCTCGGTCATGGGGCGAGTCTACGGAGGCCGCCTCCCGCCGCGGGCCGGTGTGCGCGCACCGGCCCGCGGCGGGTACTGCGGCCGGGGTGGCAGGCCGGCCGGGCGGCAGAGGTCAGGAGACCCCCGCCTCCCGGGCCGCCTCCCGCGCTTCCTCCCGCGCCTCTTCCCGGGACTCCTTCCGCGCCTCCTCGCGGGCCGCCTCCGGCGAGTCCTCCCGCCCACCGTCCCGGGCGGCGTTCCCGGCGCCGGCCCGGGTGGCGTCCCGGACGACGTCCGGGTAGTTGGAGATGATCCCGTCCACTCCCATGGCGGCGACCCGGCGGGCCGCCTCCGCGCTGTTCACCGTCCAGGTGAAGACCTCCAGCGGCCTGCCGTGGGGGCCCTTCAGGGCGTGGACCTGCCGCACGTACTCCTCGGTCAGGGTGGTGTGGGGCGGGTTGATCTGGTCGCTGAACCGCGCGTACCGCGGCAGCTCCTCGACGGCGGGGGTGCCCAGGAAGCCGGTCCTGACGGCCGGCGCCTGCTCGTGCACGGCCCGCACCGAGTCGGCCCCGAAGCTCTGGATGACCAGCTTGCTCCGCACGTGCCGCCGGTCCAGCCAGCCCTCGCTGCGCAGCTCGCCCAGGATGTCGGCCTCGATGCCCGGGTAGAGCTCGGGCCGCTTGATCTCCAGCAGCAGGTTCTGGCCGGTGCGGTCCAGGTGCCGCAGGTACTGCTCCAGGGTGGGCACCCGCTCGCCCGCGTACAGCGGGTCGAACCAGCCTCCCGCGTCCAGCTGGGCGATCTCGGCGGCGGTGAAGTCGGCGACCCTCCAGGGCGCGCGGTCGGGGAAGACCTCCTCGACGTCCGTGGTGCGGCTCAGGGTGGCGTCGTGCATCACGACGAGTTCGCCGTCCCTGGTGCGCTGCACGTCGTTCTCCACCCATCTGATGTCCAGGGCGCGGGCGGCGTCGACGGCGGCCAGGGTGTTCTCGGGCGCGTAGCCGGAGGCCCCGCGGTGCGCGATCGGGACGGGCGCCCCTGCCGCCGGTGCGGCCTTCGGCGCGGCTTCCGGTGCGGCCTGCGGGGCGGCCTGGGCGGGGACGGCCGTCAGGACGAGCGCGCACAGGCCGGCGAGTGAACCGGTGACGGTGGCAGCGGGGCGTAGGGACACGGGGGACTCCTCACGTCTTCGGTGCGCTGACCCCAGAAGCATTCCGGCATCGGCGGCCGGTTACATGGGCGGGAAGTGGACAGAACCTGAACGCTTCACGGAAAGCCCTCCCGCCGGTGGCGGGCCGGGCCGTGTCCGGGCCGTGTCCGGGCTGGGGCCCGGTCGCGCCCGGGTGGCGCTCCGGCCGGGGCCCGGAAGCCGGCCCCGGTTGTCAGCGGGGGGACGTAACGTGGTGGACATGCGGCCCCAGACCCAGATCGAACGCAGGACGGCGCCCTTCGAGGTCGTCAGCCCCTACCGGCCCAGCGGCGACCAGCCGGCGGCCATCGACGAGCTGGCCAGGCGCGTCACGGCAGGCGAGAAGGACGTCGTCCTGCTGGGTGCGACCGGCACCGGCAAGTCGGCGACCACCGCGTGGATGATCGAGAGGCTCCAGCGGCCGACTCTGGTGATGGCGCCGAACAAGACGCTCGCCGCCCAGCTCGCCAACGAGTTCCGCGAGCTCCTGCCGAACAACGCCGTCGAGTACTTCGTGTCGTACTACGACTACTACCAGCCCGAGGCGTACGTCCCGCAGACGGACACCTACATCGAGAAGGACTCCTCCATCAACGAGGAGGTCGAGCGGCTGCGCCACAGCGCGACGAACTCGCTGCTCACCCGGCGCGACGTCGTCGTGGTCGCCTCCGTCTCGTGCATCTACGGCCTGGGCACGCCGCAGGAGTACGTCGACCGGATGGTGCCGCTGAGGGTCGGCGAGGAGATCGACCGGGACACGCTGCTGCGCCGCTTCGTCGACATCCAGTACACCCGCAACGACATGGCGTTCACCCGCGGCACCTTCCGGGTGCGCGGCGACACGGTCGAGATCCTCCCGGTTTACGAGGAGCTGGCCGTCCGCATCGAGATGTTCGGCGACGAGATCGAGGCCCTCTCCACGCTCCACCCCCTCACCGGCGAGGTCGTCTCCGAGGACCGGGAGCTGTTCGTCTTCCCCGCCTCGCACTACGTCGCGGGCCCCGAGCGCATGGAGCGGGCCATCGCGGGGATCGAGGCGGAGCTGGAGGAGACCCTCGCCCGCATGGAGAGGCAGGGCAAGCTGCTGGAGGCGCAGCGGCTGCGGATGCGGACGACGTACGACATCGAGATGATGCGGCAGATCGGCACCTGCTCCGGCATCGAGAACTACTCGCTGCACATCGACGGCCGCGAGAAGGGCTCCCCGCCGCACACCCTGCTCGACTACTTCCCCGACGACTTCCTGCTGGTCATCGACGAGTCCCACGTCACCGTCCCGCAGATCGGCGCCATGTACGAGGGCGACGCATCGCGGAAGCGGACCCTGGTCGACCACGGTTTCCGGCTGCCGTCCGCGATGGACAACCGTCCGCTGAAGTGGGAGGAGTTCCTGGAGCGCATCGGGCAGACGGTCTACCTGTCGGCGACACCGGGGCAGTACGAGCTGTCGCGCTCCGACGGCGTGGTGGAGCAGATCATCCGCCCCACCGGCCTGGTCGACCCGGAGGTCGTGGTCAAGCCCACCGAGGGCCAGATCGACGACCTGGTGCACGAGATCCGCACCCGCACCGAGAGGGACGAGCGCGTCCTGGTCACCACGCTGACCAAGAAGATGGCCGAGGACCTGACCGACTACTTCCTGGAACTGGGCATCCAGGTCCGCTACCTGCACAGCGACGTGGACACCCTGCGCCGGGTGGAGCTGCTGCGCGAACTGCGCGCCGGCGAGTACGACGTGCTGGTCGGCATCAACCTGCTGCGCGAGGGCCTGGACCTGCCGGAGGTCTCGCTGGTGGCCATCCTCGACGCCGACAAGGAGGGATTCCTGCGCTCGGGCACCTCCCTGATCCAGACCATCGGCCGTGCGGCGCGCAACGTCTCGGGCCAGGTGCACATGTACGCCGACAAGATCACCCCGGCGATGGCCAAGGCCATCGACGAGACCAACCGGCGCCGGGCCAAGCAGATCGCCTACAACGAGGCGAACGGCATCGACCCGCAGCCCCTGCGCAAGAAGATCGGCGACATCGTGGCGACGATCGCGCGCGAGGAGGTCGACACCCGGGAGCTGCTGGACAGCGGCTACCGCAAGGCGGGCGCGGGAGAGGAGCGCCGGGCCAAGGCACCGGTGCCCGACCTCGGCCGCGCGGCCGGCGGGGACGGCGACGGCGCACGGGGCGGGGGCGGCAGGGGCCGCGGGGCCGCCCGGCCCACCGACCGGCCCGCCGCCGAACTGGCCGAGCTCATCGAGGAGATGACCGAGCGCATGCGGGCCGCGGCGGCCGAGCTGAAGTTCGAGGTGGCCGCCCGGCTGCGCGACGAGGTCGGCGAACTGAAGAAGGAGCTGCGGCAGATGAAGGAGGCGGGCCTGCGGTGATGTGAGGCGATGCGGGGCGGCAGGACCGTGCGGAAGTGTTGCAGGAACGACACAAAGGCCGCCCGCCCCGTCCGCGCCGCCGACGGCGGTGCGTAGGGTTCGTGGCAGTCGCCGGAGACGGCGGCCGATCGCAACGGCTGGAAAGAGGGGAACGCACGTGACGGTCAACTTGTCCAAGGGACAGGCGATCAGCCTGCAGAAGTCCGACGGGGGCACCCTGACCGCGGTGCGGATGGGGCTCGGCTGGCAGGCGGCTCCCCGCCGCGGCCTGTTCGGCCGGCGCACCCAGGAGATCGACCTGGACGCCTCGGCCGTGCTCTTCGCCGGGCAGCAGCCCGTGGACGTCGTCTTCTTCCGCCACCTGGTGAGCGACGACGGCTCCGTGCGCCACACCGGCGACAACCTCGTCGGCGGGGCCGGGCAGGGGGGCGACGACGAGGCGATCCTGGTGGACCTCCAGCGGGTCCCGGTCCACATCGACCAGATCGTCTTCACCGTGAACTCCTTCACCGGCCAGACCTTCGCCGAGGTGCAGAACGCCTTCTGCCGGCTGGTGGACGAGACGAACGGACAGGAGCTGGCGCGCTACACCCTCACCGGCGGCGGCCAGTACACCGCGCAGATCATGGCCAAGGTCCACCGTCAGGGCGACGGCTGGCAGATGACCGCCCTGGGCACCGCGGCCAACGGCCGCACCTTCCAGGACCTGATGCCCTCGATCACCCCCCTGCTGTAGCAGGCGGGGCACGGCCGCGGGGAGGCCGCAGGGGGCGGGTCCGCGGGCACCGCGTCCGGCCGGGGGCGCCGGGGCGCCGGGGCGCGGTGGAGCACGGCAGAACACACGCAGGAGGGGGCGCGGCGATGGCGGCCGAACTGGTCCGGGGGCAGAACCATCCACTGCCCGGGAGCCGTCTGGAGATCCGGGTGTCCGCGGGAGGACCGGTCATGGCCGGGGCCACGCTGGGCGACGAGGACGGGCGGCTGCGCGAACCCGGCTGGATCGCCCACCCCGCCTCCCCCCGCCTGCCCGGCCTGGAGGTCTCGCGGCAGGCCGCCGCCGACCACCGGATCGCGGTGGACCTGGAGGCGCTCCCCGAGGCCGTCCACCGGGTCAACGTGCTGCTCGCCCTGCCCACCGGTGCCGGCGGGCCGCTCTCCTTCGGAGCGACGGCCGCCCCCGTCGTGGCCGTCACCGGCCCGGACGGCACCGGGATCGCCGGCTACACCATCACCGGGCTCGGCACCGAGTCCGCCGTCGTCGCGGTGGAGCTCTACCGCCGGCGGGGCGCCTGGAAGGTACGCGCGGTGGGCCAGGGCTACGCGGGCGGGCTCGCCGCCATGCTGGAGGACCAGGGGCTGCCCCGGGCGCGCGAGCTGGCCGCCGCCGTCGAGGAGGCCGTCGCCTCCGGGGCGGCCCGCTCCGTGGCACCGCCTCCGGCCCGTACCGGGGGCGAGGACCGCGGCCGGCGCGCCGCCGGCGACCGGGTGCGGCTGACCCCGCA
>NZ_JBKJFM010000117.1:0-20566 GCF_046614825.1 Streptomyces nanhaiensis | reverse complement strand
ACCGGCCGCACCGCCACCCCCTCCCGGGCCTGGTGCCACCACCCGGCCCGGGTCCCGCCTGCGCCCGGCGGGCGGGCCGGGCGCAGGCGGGCCAGCACCGCGGCGGAGGCGGCGAAGCTGGCGGCGTTGATCCAGAACGCCGGGCCGTAGCCGACCCACGCCACCACGGCGCCGGCCGCCGGCGCCAGCACGATCTGGGAGAGCACCGCGGCGGTCCAGATCCCGGAGTTCGCCGCGATCAGCTCCTCCTCGTCCACCAGGGCGGGCAGGACCGCCCCGGCGGCCGGGTTGAAGAACACTGAGGCCGCCGACAGGCCGAACGCCACCGCGTAGATCGCCGGGACCGAGTCGGCCACCAGCGGCAGGACCGCGGCCAGCACGACACGCGCCAGGTCGGCGGCCACCATCACCCGCACCGGCGAGAGCCGGTCGACGACCACCCCGGCGAACGGGGCCAGCAGCAGCACCGGCACGATCTCCGCGGCGACCACCCCGGCCACCCCCACGTCGGAACCGGTCCGGTCCAACACCAGCAGGCTCAGCGCGACCGTGGCGAAGGCGTCCCCCCACGCCGAGGCGGTCCGCGCCGCCCACAGCCGGCGGTAGCCGGGGCGGGAGAACACCGGGCGCAGCCCGGTGCCCGGCCGCCCCGGCCGGCGCCCGCTCAGCGGACCCTCGCCATGCCGTGCCCGCGGCGGGCGGGCCTTCCTGCGCCGCCGCGCCCCGGGGCCGCCTCCTCGGTGCGGGCGGTCTCGCCCCCGCACCGCAGGCCCGGGCCCCGACGCGCCTCGCCCTGGACAGGTGGCATGATCTGCGTCTTCTTCCTCTCGTACGGCATAGGCTGACGACGCTAAAACCTTCACCCTGGGGGAAGGTCAAACCCGGGCCGGGACCGGTAAGGGAGGGGCCGATGGCCGCGACGATGACGGTGGGACAGGTCGCCGAGGCCGCCGGGCTCTCCCGCAGGGCCGTGCGCCTGTACGAGGAGCGCGGACTGCTGCCCCCGGCCCGGCGCACCCCGGCCGGCTACCGCCTGTACGACCAGAACGACATCGATACCCTCACCTTCATCCGCCGCGCCCGCGCCCTGGACCTCTCCCTGGACGACATCGGCGCCATCCTCACCCTCCGCCGCGCCGGCACCGCCCCGTGCACCGCGGTACGGAACCTGCTCGACACCCGTATCGCCGAAATCGACCGGGCCATCACCGACCTGCAGGCCCTGCGCGCCACCCTCACCGCCACCCGCCAGGCCACCGCCGACCCCAGCGCCACGCCGGAACCGGCCGGAGGGGTCTGCCCGCTCATCGACCGCTGACCCGCGCCACCGGCCGCGCCGCCCCTCACGGATCCAGCCCCCAGGGGCGCCGCCGGCCGGATTCGCCGCGGCCTCTGCCCCGAGAGGTCCGGGGCCGGTTCAGGACTGCTGGCGGCGCAGCCGAGCCAGGACGTGGGCGGCGTCGCGGTCCACCCCGCGCAGGGTCTTGGAGGAGAAGGAGCGCTGAAACTCCAGGCCGACGAAGCCGAGCCCGGGAACGGTGGCGATGCCGCTGCGGTGGACGGGCCGGCCCTGTGCGTCCAGGGTGCCGCTGTCGGTCAGGTAGGGGAAGGCGGGGCGGTAGCCGATGGCCTGCAGAACAGTGTCGACCACCTCCGCGGAACCGTCGGCCCACACCACCCCTCGCGGGCGAGGCGGGTGAACATCTCCCGCCGATCCACGTTGTGCTCTTCGAGGGCGGCGCCAGCGGCCGTTGTCGCGCACCGAGACCGGCAGTCTGTGCAGCCACCGGCTCAGTGGGGCGACATCGAGGCCGGTGTGGGCCAGCCACCAGTGCAGGTTTTTTCCGAGCGGACGCTGCGGCAGCCAGCCGATGGGACGGCGGGTGGCCAGGGTGACGTCGGCGACGGCACCGAGTTCGGCGGCGATCTGGATGGAGGAGTTGCCGCCGCCGACCACCACGATCCGCTGTCCGGCGAAGGGTTCAGGGGTGCGGTAGTCGGCGGCGTGCAGGATCCGGCCGCCGTACTCCGCCCGCCCGGGCAGGTCCGGGACGTGGGGGGTGCCGTAGTCGCCGGTCACCGCCATCAGCGCCCGCGCGGTGAACTCCCGGCCGCCCTCGGCCCGTACCACCCAGGTGCCCTGCTCGCGGGGGGCGGCGGCCGCGGGGTGGGCGAGGACGTCCACACCCGGCAGGGCACTGTCCCGGTGGGCCACGAGGTCGAGCAGGTGCCGGTGCCGTCGGCGGCGGCGCCGGATGTGCACCTGGCTCAGGGCCAGGGTGCCGAGACGGGCCGCGAGGACGAGCCCGGCGGTGCCCGCCTGCGGGGTGCCGGAGCCCGTGAACAGCTGGAGTGGATTGCCGACGAGGCGATCGAGGCAGACGGCAGCGCCGCGATCTGGCTGGCCCGCCCGGCGACGGCGGCGCAGGAGCGCGAACTGGCCCGCGGCATGGCCGACGCCCGCGCCGCCCTGGGCCTGGCCACCACCGCAGCCGCAGCCTGGTGGTGACCTGAGACGCCGGCCGTCCGCGGGTCCGATGTCGCCGATCGCCAGGTCCTCTGGCCGGTGGTGTGACTACGGGGCGGCACCGCACCCAGGTTGCGTCACCGGTTCCGGCCTGCACGGCAGCGGATCCGCTCCGCATCAGACCGACTCTCCGGCGTCGGCCCATTCCCTGAGTCACCGCCGGATGACCGGGCGGCATGCCCTGTGCTCAGGCAGACGACGACCCGGCGGGGGCGGCAGGCGCTGTTGCCGGTAGTCTTCCCCAGCGGCCTGGGCAGTCTGTCCGGAGCGTGCGGTTCCGCTGACGCCTCCGAACTGCTGGAGGGGTTCGGTCGTACGGTGTACGCCATCGGCCAGACCCCGCACGTCGGCCTGGACCCCCAGGTCTTCGATTCGAGCGGGACGGCAAACCGCGCGTCGGCTGGGACGCGGTCGAGGCGACCTTCCCCCGGATACCTGGACGTTCTTCAACGCCTACGCCGATCCGCCGCGCCTTCTGACCGACGGCCGGTCCGCGTGGAGGAGCGATGTCCCCGCCGCCCTGACCGACCGGAACCTGCGGCCGGGCCGGTCCGTGACCGGGCGGCTCTTCTCGCCCGCCCGGCCGGCGACGACCGGCGGGACCCGGCCACGGAGCGGTGAGTGGCCGCTGCCCTGGCCGACCTCATCGGCTCCGACCCCGAACACCTCCGATCATGACCGCTCGTTCTTCGAGCCGGGGCGACATCGCTGACCCTGGTGCGCGTGCACCGCGTCCTGAGGAAGGAACCGGGGACCCTGCCCGTACGCCACCTCTTCGCGCATCCCTCGATTCGCGCCCTGGCGACCGGGTCAACCGAGGAGAAGGGGCCGTCTTCCACCGGGCGGACACTCAGAACCGGCGGACCGACGACCGCTCTGCCCCGCCCACCGATCCCCTTATCGCCGGGGCCCGGCGACGGTAAGGGCAGCGCCGCGACCGCCGTGGGGCAAGGCGCTGAACAAAGAGAGCCATGGAGGTTCGGGACGGTTGCGGACCTCCGCGGGAGGGGCGCGCGAGCCGCACCGGACGTCCTCGCGCCGCTCCGGCAGCCGATAAGGCGCCCAGGCCGGCGCCCGTTCCCTGCGGGTGCCGGCCCGGGCGTCGGCAGGGAAATCGCATTCCCCGGCGAATGGTTGTGAGGCTCAGCCGTGCCCCTCAGCGTTTCTGGCGCCGGAGACCCTCCGGGGGGAATCGCCCCAGAGCGCCGGACGCCGAGCGCATCGGGCGGACGACGGGGCGGGCCACGGTGGTGGGAGAACCGGTCCCGCCCCCGCCGGCGGTACGGGCCGTCAGGCCGTGCGCGGACCACTCGGCGGCAGTTGTTCGTCGGTGGCCCCCACCGCTCGTAGTCGGCGGTCGTCTCGAACAGGCACCGGCCGCCGCGCAGGGTCCCGTACGTCATCCGCCAGGTGAGGCGTTTCTCGCCGGAGGGCTCGGCCGACACCCAGCCTTTGTACTCCTGCTCGCCGACGCGGAAGGCGCCTCCTCTGACCGGCGGTACCACCACGGGCACATGGGGCTGCTGGTTATTGACCAGCAGCCCCCGTCCTTCAGTCGCTCCGCGATCCTCGCCCACAGCCGCCGGGCGCTGTTCAGGGGGCGAATGTCCCAGCACGTTCATGGCCACGACGGCCTGGAACCTGTCGGGGAACTCGTACGTCTGGGCGTCGGCGGCGACCACGGTGACGGCGGTGCGCAGGGAGGGGGGTCTGTCAGTCGGGCGAGCGGGGCGGTGCGCATGGCGGGGGAGGGCTCGGCAGCGAGCACGGGGACGCAGGGCAGCGCGGCACAGATGGCCCGTACACCGCGCCCGGATCCGGCGCCGAAGTCCACCATTGGTCCCGGCAACGCGGGGAGGGCTTTCAGCTCGGCGGTCAGGGCGGGGGATATGCCGTGCCGGAAACCGGCGATCAGCGGATCGATGTACGGGGCGGACGACGCGTAGGGATCAGACACCACCGACTCCTCTTCCGAGGACGGCGTGTGTGGGTGCGGTGAGGACGTTGTCCGCGTGGGATGGGGATACCGGCTATCGGCTCGTGTAGGGCAGCAGTGCCATCTCGCGGGCGTTCTTCCTACGGCACCGGTTGGGGCATCGCCGGAATCGCCGCTCCCCTGGCCGGGACGCGGCTCCTCCAGTCCAGCACGCCGGGGGTGGCTGCCTTGTGGGCGACCATGGCCGCCATCCGCCTGGCCCCGGCGGCTGCCCAGCCGGCCCTTGTCCGTGCCGCCGTCGACCGCCGCTGTCCGACTGCACCGGAGCACACGGCGCTTCCGGCTGGAACAGCGCCCGCCGCCCGGTCGGCGCCGGATCCTCGATGAGCGTCGCCTCCCGGACCGGCTTCATGCCCAGCGGGCGGCTTCTTGGCCGGTCTGCTCCCTGAGCGCCTCCGGACAGGCCGATCCATCCCTCCGCGCCGCCCGCGACCGCGCGACGGTCTCGCTCGATACGGCGAGACTGCCATCGGCCGCCGCGTCCCACGTCGCGGGCACCTTCCCCCGATTCGCACGGCGGCCGGGACGACACGGCCCCGCACCCGAGGGAACCGGCCGTCCTGTGCCGAGGCAGCCCATCGCGGGCGTGGACGGTGCGGTGGGCGTTCCGCTGCCAGCATCCGGGGCGGACGACCGGGCCCTGCTCGCCTGCCAGGGGAGGCGCATCACACCGGATTCAGGGCCGGAGTCCGGCTGCGGCGTCCGCCTCAGGGCAGGTCGCCGCCCGGGGGACGTCGCCGCCGTGCCGGGGGGAGCACAGCGTGGTGAATGCGATCTTCCAGGTGCCGTCCTGGAGGACGGCCGTGCCGGTGGTGTCGGTGGCCACCGGCACGGCCCTGGCGGCCACCGGGCTGGGCTGCGCGCGGCGGTGACCGCGCTGCACCGCGCCGGATATCTCGCCCCCGGCACGGCCGCGGCACCGGTGACCGGCTGACCCGGCCCGAGGGAGGGGGTGCGTCCCGGCCGGGTGGAGACGTCCGGCCGGGGCGGCCCGCGACCGGCGCGGCGTTAGGACGGGGACGGAGTGCCGCCGACGGGCAGGGGCTCGGAGGGGGAGCCGGTGTCGACGTGCATGGAGTCGGACACGTCGATGTTCCGCGGGATCCGGTCCTCGCCGGTGAACGCCTGCCACGCCGCCGCATGCGCCGCCCTCGCGGCGGCGACCGCGGCCCGGCGGGACGTCACCTAGCCGATTCCGCCGCCCGTGGTGTCCTGGCCGGTCGGGAGGGGCGACTGCTCCCGACGGCCGGGCCCGGCGTACGGCTCGGAGGGGTAGCCGGTGTCGAAGTGCATGTAGTCCGGCACCCTGATGTTCTGCCAGACCCAGCCCTCGTCGAGGAACGCCTGCCACACCAGGCCGCCCTTGAGAATCTTGCCCTTGCCCTCGGTGCGCGCGCTGTGCTCACCGCTGGGTGACCAGCACGTGCAGCGCAGGTCCTTCCAGGGGTTCTCCAGGGGGTTGATGTCCACGGCGCGGCCGTTGGCGTGCGGCGAGGCCGTGACCGGGGCGTTGATCTGGTCGGGGCGGCGGCAGTTGTAGGCGGCGGTGTTGTCGGCCCGCAGGCTGGCGTTGTTGTCCCCGCCGAACTCCTCCAGCGGTTTCATGCTGCGGATGGGGAACTCCGCGTCGAACAGCCGGGTGAAGATCCGCACGACGCTGTCCGCGGTGTCGGCGTTCACCACCAGGACGCCGCGGTGGATCTCGCCGTCGAAGCCGTGGTGGTTGATCTCCACCCGGCGCAGTTGAGCGCGATCGGTCACCGGGCACCCCTTGCGCACCATCCCGGCGGTCACCATCTCCTCCCACTGCGCCTGGGGCACCTCGCGGACGACCGGGTCCGCGGACGGGGCCGGGGAGGCCGAGGCGTCCGCCGGGGAGGCGGTGGCGGAGTCCGTGCCGTCCGTCGCGGTACAGGCCGTGGCGAGGAAGAGGGTCGCGAGGAGGAACGGCAGCCGTCGGCGGGCGGCGTGGCTCACTGTGCTGGTCCTTGGTCGTGACGGGCGGGATTGTGCGGGGAGGCGCCGGGCAGGGGGTGTTCGTACACGGCGAACAGGCGGCCTTCGGGGGTGTGGGACTCGCCGGTGCGCTGCCAGTCGAGCCGCTCGTAGAAGGGGCCCGCCCCTGCCGGGCCGGTCGCGGTGACCAGGGTGACCCGGGCGCAGCCCGCGTCCGCGGCGTCCTGGGTGAACCTCTCGACGAGGGCCGCCCCCAGCCCGAGCGAGCGGGCCCGGTCGGCCACCGCGACATGGGCGAGGACCGCGGTGACGCCGTCGCGGTCCGCGGCGGGAGGCTCCTGCCGGCGGTGGCGCGAGGGGAGGAGTTTGCGGCTGTACCGGCCCAGGCGGGTGCGCAGGAAGTGCAGCAGCAGCCCGGGCCGTGTGACGAGCGCGGTACAGGCGCGCAGGGCCAGGCGCCGGCCGTGGGTGCGCACCAGCCAGCTGCGGTGGGCGGCCGGATCGGTCACGCCGACGAGGAATCCGGCCGGAAGGCCCTCGGCCTCGGCGACGTAGGCCCGGGCGTGCGGACTGGTCAGGTAGGTGGCGGTGTAGGAGGTCAGGAAGCGGGGCCCGAGGCGGGCGAAGAAGCCGTCGGGAAAGTGGCGGCGGTGTTCGCCCACCACGAAGGGCAGGTCCTCGGGCTCCATCGGCCGCAGCGCGCAACCGAAGGGAAGCTCTCGGCGCGGGGAGGGTATCGGGGGCATGGGATCGGCGGCACCGGAGGGGTCGGAAGGGGGCAGGGCAGGGCTCGATGGCGCGGAAGCGCCTCGTTCGACGTCCACGCCCGCAAACTACTACACGGTGTAGAAGTTCATTGGCGGGGGTGCGGAGCTGCCGGTACTGTCGTCGCAGGCAGATCGTGCGAGCAGGAAGGCGGGGCGAAGGCGATGCGGCCGTTCGGCGAGTTGGAGGCCGACATCATGCGGGTGGTGTGGGCGCGCGGCGAGCCGCTGAGCATCCAGCAGATCACCGACGCCCTCAACGAGCAGCGCCCGCTGGCGTACACCACGGTGATGACGGTCACCGAACGCCTGCGCGGCAAGGGCTGGCTGGAGCGGGCCAAACAGGGTAGGTCCTACCGCTACAGCCCGCTGCGCTCGGCGGACGACTACACGGCCGAGCTGATGGAGCAGGTCCTGGAGTCCTCCACCGACCGGGCGAGCGCCCTGCTGCGCTTCGCCGGCCGCCTCGACGCCTCCGAGGCCGCCGCGCTGCGTGCGGCGCTGGACGATATGACGCCCGATCCGGGCACGGACCGCTGAGGGCCCGCCATGCTGATCATCACCGCTCTGCTGGCCCACGCGGCCCTGCTGGGGGTCTCTATGTCTTTCGTCAAGCGAGGCGAGGGGTTCTGGGCTGGTAGAAGGTGCCGTCGCGGAGCATGGCGAACAGCACACTGATGCGGTGGCGGGCGAGGCGGAGCAGGGCCTGGGCGTGGGTCTTGCCGCGGGCCCGGCAGCGGTTGTGGTAGATGCGGGAGGCGGGATCGTGCGGGGTGGCGAACGCGGAGGGGAACATCGCGCGTTCGAGCTGCCGGTTCCCGATCCGGGGCGTGTTCGCCGTGGATGGAGGTGCCCGACGACTTGGTCGTGGGGGCGAGGCCCGCGTAGGAGGCGAGGTGGGCGGCGCTTGGGAACGAGGTGCCGTCGCCGACGGTGACCAGCAAGGTGGCGGCGGTCCTGACGCCGACGCCGGCCGCACCACCGCCCTGCTCACCGGCCTCGTCCTGCCCGAGGACGGCGAGCGGATCGTGCACGGCACCGTGGACTTCACCAGCGGCTACTTCCTGCGCGCCGCCGCCCTCGCCGCCGAGGCTGGCTGTGGGCTCGGCTTCATCCACGCCCACCCCGGCGGCCGCGGCTGGCAAGCCCTGAACACCGTCGACCACGCGGCCGAGGCCGCCTTCGCCGCCCAGACCCAGGTGATCACCGGCCGCCCGCTGGTCGGCCTGACCTTCGCCGGCACCGACGCCGGCCACGGCGCCCGCATCTGGCAACAGCACGCCCCGCGCCACTATCTCCCCACCGAGGCGGAGAGCGTCCGGGGCGCCGGCGACCGCCTCGCGGTCACCTTCAACGACCGCCTCCTCCCCGTGCCGACGGCCACCACCCGGCAGGTGCGCACCGTCTCCGCCTGGGGCGCCCCGGCCCAGGCCGACCTGGCCCGGCTCCACATCGGGATCGTCGGATGCGGCTCGGTCGGCATGCTGATCGTCGAGGCCCTGGCCCGCACCGGCATCCAGCGCCTGAGCCTGCTGGACTTCGACACCGTCGAGGACGTCAACCTCGACCGGCTGCTGCACGCCACCGCCCGCGACGTGCGCCTGCACCGGGCCAAGGCCGACCTCGCCGCCCACGCGGCCCGCCGCGCCGCCACCGCCGCCCACTTCCGCGCCACACCCCACGAGGCGAGCGTGGTGGAGCCCGACGGCTTCGCCGCCGCGGCCGACTGCGACGTCCTCTTCTCCTGCGTCGACCGCCCCTGGCCGCGGGCCGCCCTCAACCTCCTCGCCCACACCCACCTCATCCCCGTCGTCGACGGCGGCATCGCGGTCGACGCCCGCGGCGGACGCCTGCGCGGCGCCGCATGGCGCGCCCATGTCGCCGCCCCCGGCCGCGCCTGCCTGGAATGCCTCGGCCAGTACGACCCCGCCCACGTCCAAGCCGAACGCGACGGCTCCCTCGACGACCCCGCCTACATCACCGGCCTGCCCGCCGACCACCCGCTGCGCCGCCAGGAGAACGTCTTCGTCTTCTCCACCGGCGCCGCGGCCGCGCAGCTGACCCAGTTCCTCACCATGGCCACCGCCCCGGGCGGGATCGCCGACACCGGCGCCCACCTGTACCACCTGACCACCGGCACCCTCGACCGCCGCGAAGAAGGCTGCACCCCCGGCTGCCCCTACGACGGACCCCTGCTGGCGCTCGGCGACGACACGCCCGTCACCGTCACCGGACGGCACCCGGCCGCCGAACAGGCACGCGCCACCCGCACCCGCGCAGCACACCGTTGGCCGCTCCGCGCCCGGCGCGCCGTCGACGACCTCCTTCATCGCCTCGGGTGAGAACGCAACGACATGGGCTGTACCGGGCCCTGACGGTCCCACGACGGAGAGCTGGGATGGCCACGACCCGTTGCCACTCGGCCCGCAGGTCGTTGGCCGGCCGCCATGCACGGGCCGCGCGGTGTGTTCAGTCGGTGCGGCATCACGTTGCGGGGCTGGTTCGTCTCGCCTGCCAGTGTGTGGGCGCACAATGGCGACGAGTTACTCCTTGAGAGATTGCAGGAGCAGGATGGACAGACGCCTTATCCAGACCGCGGTCCTTGGAAGCCCGGAATCCGACGAGCCGGTGGTGTGTCCGGAGGACGCGGAGGAGCTGGATCGCTTCCGACGCGAGCACGCCAACGACACCTGGTGGTGCGGCATCAACCTGCCGGGCGGCTGTGGCCGTCAGCTGATGACCAAGCGGTACACCGACAAGGTCTGCCACTTCGCCCACTACCGGGACGGCGGTGACGAGCATCAGTGCAGCCGACAGGCCCGCGGCAGGGACAGCGCCAACCACCTGTTCGTGAAGGCGGACTTCGCAGCGTGGCTGCGCGCGCAGGGCGTTTCGGCTGAGTTCGAGTACCCCGAACCGCTCGGGTCCGCGGTTTTGGTCCGCTTGGAGGACGGGCGTGTTCTCCTGGTCCACCTCGACAAGGATCGGCCCGTCATGTGGGACGACGGCACGGTGTGGGAGATCGTGCTGGGGCCTGGAGTCCGGATCTCCCCGGATGCTCTCGCCCACCGCGGGCACGTCCACCGGATCCGCTTCGACAACGAACCCGGGGGCCGCCGCTCGGTCAAGGCCGGTATCGAGATGCCGGGGGTGGGATCCAGGTGGTTCGATCTGCACGAACTCGTCTTGACTGCGGACGGGCTGACCGCGGCGGACCAGCCCACAGCGGGTCAGTTCGCAGCGTCTGCACCCGCTCCGGCCACCACGGCGGCGAGCACACCGGTTCAGCGGACGATCGTGTCCGTCGCTCCCCCCGCCGTACGGAAGGTACCGGCCTCCCGGCAGCCCGATCCTGTCCGGCGAGCGGTGCTCCGACTCGACGGCGCCCTCCATGACAACCAGCCGAGACGAGTACTGGAGGCGATGCAGGCCGTCCAGAACCTTCTGGAGGAGGACGCCGGGCAGGACGCCCTTGAGGACTTGAGCGCCGCGCTGGCCCGGGGCGAGCGGTGGCGGGAGCAACGAGCGCGGCGCCGGAAGACGGTCGTCTCTCGCCTGAAGGAGGAGTTCGAGGCGGGACGGCCAATAGACACGCTGCTGAAGCAGGCCACAGACCTCGTGAGTGACCGGGATACGCCGGACCACGAGAGGGCTGTGGTCGACGACGTCAGGGCCCGCGCTCGGCACATGGAGGAGGAGCGGCGGAAGGCCCGGGAACGTGAGGAGGCCGAAAGGCGGGAAGCCGAAAAACGCGAGCAGGCTCAGCGCAGAGCCGCCGCACGCCAGGTGATAAAGGAGCGGGAGGACCGAGTCGCCCGGCAGGCCCGTGTGGAACAGCTGCAGCCCATCGCCGCAACCGTCCGCGGCGCGCTCAAGAAAGCCGCACGGGAGGGACGCACCACCACCTGGTCGGACCTACAGAGCCGGACCGGCCAGCGCCGACTGGGCCGCCTCAGCCACCAGGACAAGGTAGAGGTGCTCGTCCTGGTGGAGCGCGACACCAAGGCCGAGGACCCCTTGTGGTCGGTCCTCCTCGCCACCGGAGGAGACGTCGCCGCGCTGCAACTTCACCGCGATGTCGCGCACCGGCTCGGCCGGCCCCTCCCCGCCGACGACGCCGACCTCATCAACCAGCTGGCCGCCGAACGCGCCGAACTCCACCGGCAGTACCCGTGAGCCCATCCGCCTGCTGGCGCTCCGTGCCTCCACCGGCAGGCGGGTTCACCACAGAACCAGCCCAAGGTTCGCCCGTCCGGGTGCGCGCGACCCGCAGCTGATTCAACGATCGGCCGCGGCCGGGGTCACGCCCATGCCACGGCGCCCTCTCTGTCGGCGTGCGTCGTCTCGTCCTACGCTGCCGCGCATGGCACGTTCCTGGACGAGACTGCACGAGCACCTCGGGCACCCTCCCGGCCCGCTGACCTTCGACATGGTCCGCCAGGCCGCCGCGGACAACCTGCAGGAGTCGGACGACCTGGACTGGAAGGAGAGGCTTCCCCAGCCGCCCCGGGACGGGCGGTGGAACGAGTTCGCCAAGGACATCGCCGCCATGGCCAACACCCGCGGCGGCCTGCTGATCTTCGGAGTCAAGGACAAGACGACCGAACTCGTAGGCATCGACCCGGAGGCGGTCAACCTCCAGCAGTACGCCCAGTGGGTCCGCAACCACGTCCAGCCCTACCTACCGGACCTGGCCATGTTCTGCCTGGACGACGGCACCACGACCGTCCTGGTCGTGGACGTGCCGGCCAGCGAGATGGCGCCGCACTTCGTCTACGGCACATCGGCCAGGGACAAGGAACAGCAGGCCGCGATGGTCCCGTACCGCGACAAGGACCACACCGCCTGGATGGCCGAGCACCAGATCGAGCGCGCCTACCGCGACCGCTTCGCCCGCGCCGCCCGGGCCGAGGAAGAGGTCCAGCGGCACTTCGACCTCACCACCAAGAACATCGCGGCGCAGGCCACCGCCCCGTCGGCCTGGTTCATCGCCGTTTCCCGGCCTCACCGCCCGCTGCCCCTCGGCGCGCCCGCGCTCAGCCGGGACCAGGCCCGCGAGATCCTCCGCTCCGCCAGGACGCGGTCCGGCCAACTGCTGGGCCGGGCCTCGGTGCCGGGCCCCTTGGCAGGGATGGGGGGACACGCTCCTCAACCCGCGCCCAGGCCTGCGTCGCTGGGTGTGCAGCACGCTGGAGCTCCCCGTCGGTCGGGAGATCATCACCGAGCTGCACCACGACGGCACCGTGGTGATGGCCGCGAATCTGTCGAGGCTGCGCGGAAGAGAAGAGCCGCCGGGCGACGACGGTGATCTCCCCGTGCCGGAGCACTTGGTCGAAGCGTGTTGCTACGACCTCGTTGCCGCCGTTCAAGGACTACAGCGGAAACTCCGCCTGGACAGCACCCAGCAGATCACAGTGACGATCACGCCCACGGGTGGACCCAGAGCCCTGGCTCCCCTCACCTCCGTCTTCGGCGACGTCTACGGTCCCGGAAGCACACCCCCGTACGCCCGTCGACCTCACCACATCCAGCCCGTGCACGCCCTGTTCTCCCCGGCTGCGGGCGACGACGAGGGACGCGGCATCGCCGAGGAGGTGCACACCGACCTGATGAACCAGTTCGGACTGTAGCCAAGGACGTATACGTGTCGAGGTGGGCCTCGGCCGCCGGGTGGCCCGCTGTGTCAGTCGGCGGCCGCGGGGAGGAGCTCGACGCGGCTCTGTGCGCTCCAGTGGCGGAGGCCGGGGTGCATGTCCGGGCTCCAGGCACCGAGGTCGACGTGCCCTTCGCGGGTGATCTGTTCGGGTTCGGCCAGACCGTAGTTCTGGAAAAGGTCGCCCAGGACCAGTGAGGCGGCCTGGACCAGGCCGGTGCCGCCGTCGGCCAGGTCTTCCAGCAGGACCTGGGCCTCTCCCGTGGCGCTGTCGTGCGCCTGGGTGCTCAGCCGCCGGACGTACGGGGAGATGGGCACCCCCGGGTCGTGCACGAGATGCAGCGGAGCGGGATCCTCCTGGAGGACTGCGCTACTCCTGTGCCGGCTCGGGTGGGAGGTGGGCCGGCTCCACAAACCGGCTCGCACGGTCGCGGCGCCAGAGGCGCCGGTGCGGGTGACAGCGTGGCGGGCCAGGTGCCGCAGGGCGGCCAGTGCGTAGAACACCACGGCATCGGTGTGGGCCCCCAGGATCGGTTCCTGGAAGCTGTCGAGGCGACCCATGGTCGCCCCCACGGGCAGGCCCAGGCCCCGAACCGTCCGTGTGGAGTTCCGCGTAGAAGCCCGGCTGCGGGCAGCGGTCGCTCAGCAGAAAGCGGCGGCGGCCGAGCCGCACGTCCCGGAAAACCGGGTCACCGCGGCCGGGCAGCGGGGCATCGCGCATCGCCTCGTGCCGGACCCGGTTGAACACCCCCTGATCGATGACCTGCTCACCAGGGATGTCGGGTACGAGGCAGACGGTCAGAACGGGCACGGTGCACTTGGCCTCGACCAGCGCGTCCAGGTGATGATCTGCGTTGGTTTGTCGGTGTGGTTTCGGTGTTGGTGTGTCAGTGGTCCGGGGTGGTGTTGGCCCTGGTCGGGGTGGTGACGGCGGGTGTTGTGCCGCTGACATCGGTTGCCGACACGGCGCTGACGTTTTTGACGGTTCGCCGGGTCATGGTGGTGCCGATCGGTATCACGGTTCGGTGTGTGTGCTGGTCGGTGTCGGGAGGCGGAGGCGTAGCAGCTTGGTGCAGGTGGCGAGGTGGATGCCGTTGCGGGCGGTGACGAGGGGGAGGAGGGCGGCGTCGGGTGGGCGGCCGTCCAGGTGGTGGTAGCGGGCGGCGGCGTTCAGGAGGGGGCGGGCCCAGGTGGGGAGGGGGTGGAGGCGGCAGCGGCGGTGGGCGGGGCTGTCGTGGGTCTTGAGGTGGGTGGCTGCGGTGTCGATGTCGGTGCCGCGGATCAGGGCGAGGCGTTCGAGGCCGGCCCCGGTGAGGGTGGCGGCGGCCGGTGCCGCCGCGTGCAGGGGGTGGGCGAGGGTGTGCAGCCGCGCGGTGAGGTGGCCGGTCGTCTGGTCGTGGTCGTCTGGCTCGGCCGCGGTGGCCGGGGTGATCGCGGAACAGGGTTGCTCGGCTCCGGGGCACTGCACCCGCGGCGGCCGGGGCACCACCTGGCCCCGGCTCGGCCGGGGTGGGCTGATCCATGCCGTCTGGTGCCGCCCCGGAAGGGGTTGGTCGTGCGGTCGGCCGGCTGTGCCGTGCCGCGCCGGTGTGTGCCGTGGCTGCTGTGGTTGTGTGAGAGCGGTGGGGAGGTCTTCGGTCAGCCGGTAGGCGGTGCCGTCCAGCGCTGTGGCCAGGACGCTGGTGGGGCGGGTGTGCCAGAGCAGGGTGAGGCGGATTCCGTTGCGCCGGCGCAGACCGAGCAGCTGGTGGAGGCGGCGGGTGGTGAGCTGGTGGGCGCGGGTGACGATGAGGTGGTCGATGCCGTGTGCGCTGGTCCAGGCGCAAGCGGCGTTCCAGGGGGGGTGGAGGGAGTCGGCCCAGGTGCCGTGCTGTTCCCTGGTTCCGATGACGGTTTTGCCGAGCGCGTGGAGCACGTCCTGGGCCAAGGCGGCAGCAGTGCCGACCGCTGGTGTGGGGTGCACGGTGATACGGCCCGCTGCCGGGGCATGGGCGTCCAGGGCCGCTGCGGTGAAGGCGGGGTGGTCGCTGTGGTCGATGACGACGGTGACGGGCGTTTGGCCGTGGTGGTGAGAGCCGCCTTCCGGCTCGCGTTGCCGCGGTGGCATCCGCACGCCTGCCCACGTGGGCACTACATGCCGCCGATCTTGCTGTAGACCCAGTGGATGAGTTCTTCGTCGATCTGGGCGAGGTTCTTTTTGCGCATGCCGGTCAGGACGTGGGCGGTGATGTTGGCCCGGTTACGGAAGCTGCCATGGGCGGCCTGCTTGTCGATGGTCTCGATCAGCTTGACCTCCACCCCCGCCCACACGGGGTGGAAGGCGGGGATGGTCTGGCAGACCTCGGCCCGGGCCAGGCGGGTGAATTCCTGCCAGATGTAGATGCGGGAGGCGAGCATGGGCTCGCGGCGCAGGATCTTGTAGCAGCCGTCGCCGCCGGCGAAGATCACGGCGATGTCGGTGCGTTTGTCGTCCCACAGGTGCCGCCAGTACTCGAAGGAGGTCTTCTTCATCCACTGGGCCTCGTCGCAGACCAGGATGCGGAACTCCTCGGCGAGGGCGTCTTTGAGGAGGTTGTCGAACTCGATCGGCCGCGTGGGCGGCTCGCCGGGCAGGCCGAGGGCCTTGAACAGGCCGTGGCGGATGTCGCGGGGGGTGGGGCCGGCGCGCAGCTCCAGGCGGTAGGTGTTCTCCGGCGCGAGGTGCCTCAGCGCGGAGTTGACCGACATGGTCTTCCCCGACCCGGCCGGCCCGTACACGCACATCATCGCCTTCGCCTCGATGACGGCCTCGATGTTGTCCCGGGTCGTCGGCAAAGCGTCGGTACCGACCAGCTGGGCGTGTTCCAGGCCGAGGAAGTGGTCGTCGGCCTCGGGCGGCAGCAGACCGTAGTCCAGGTCGATCATCGCGGCTGGTTCTCCTCGTCGTCCGGTGCGGTGGTGGGGGAGGGGGTGGGGCGTGCCCAGGCGGCGGGCGCGGGGCCGTGGGGGATGTAGTCAGGCCGGGCCAGGGTCCGCCGGTCGCCGACCGCGGCGCCGTCGAGTTCGGCGTCGGCCGCCGCGGCGGTGAGTGAGCCGAGGCGCTTGGGGGCGGTGGCGGTGGTGACGGCTGCGAAGCGCTCACGCCGCAGCTTCTCGGCGGCCTTCAAGTCGGCTTTGAGCCGGCGTGCGGCCGCAGTGCGGGCAGTGCGTACGGCACGGATCTGGTCAGCGGTTGCGGACTGGGCGAGGAAGGCAGGCCCGAGGTGGCGGCCGGTGTCTGCGTCGAAGACCTCGACTTGGTTGTCGTGGTGCGGCAGATGCCGCACGATCACTTTGGTGCCGGTGCGGCCGACCATCCAGGGCGCCAGGTAGTCCCGGCGCCGCCACCGGATCCCGCTCGTCGTGATCGTGTAGGTGCGTCCGTCGTCTTCGAGAGCGAACGTGGCCAGCGCCTGGTCGGGCACGTCGGTGATCGGGGTGGGGTCGGCCTGCCAGGCCTCAAGAGGCGTCTTGCCGCCCAACGCCGCCGGCTGGTGGGAGGTGTTCCACCAGCGCACCCACTCCAACAGCAGACCGACGAACGCCTCAAACGCAAGCGGCGGGGCATCTGGATCGGCAAGGCGACCGCCGGGGAGCTTCTGGCGGTGGGTGTAGCGCGGCAGGGTGACCAGGAACATTTCCTCCACCGCGTCGTTCAGCGCTTCGATGGTGCCCTTCAGGTGCGGGGAGTGGGCGGGCAGGTCGGTCACGGGCACGGCGAAGGCACCCATCGCCACGGTCACCGCCTCGCACAGGAACTCCCTGCCGCGGTCGACCCGAAGGCAGCCGGGCAGCCCGCCGATCGGCCCGAACGGTTCCGCGCGGCTGATCGCGATCCGCAAACTGGCCAGCACCGCGTCCCGGCTCGGGGCATGCGCGGTCACCGCCGCCCCGGTGATGACCTTGGTTGCGCAGTCGATGAACCACGTCACCCACGGGGTGACCAGCTCACCCTCCACGTCGACCTCGACGGGAAGGTGCTTGTGGTCGCCCTCCCAGACCGCGTTGCGGTGCGTGGGCGGCCGCTTGCCGAACACATCGTGGGCGCGCCGCGCGGCTTCCCCACTCTTCAGCCCCGCCCGCTCGCCACGAGACAGATCCCGGCGGATCGCCCGGTGCAGAGTCGACAACGACGGCACTGGCGCGGCCGACGGATCTGTCCGGGCCCGCTCCGCCAACTCGGCGTGCAGCCGGGAAGCGTTGCCGCCGTACAGGGCCAGCAAGCGCCGGATCTCCGCGGTGACCGTGAACCGCACCACCGGCCGACGGGCCAGACGGCCCTCGTTCCGGGCGGCGGCCAGCCATCGCCATACCGTCCGTTCCGACCGCCCGACCGAGGACGCCACCAGCCGCACATGCGCCGACGTCAGCTCCCCACGCGCCTCGAGCTCCAGCAGCCTGGGCACCGCAGCCGCCCGACCCAGCGCTGGGGAGAACACCGCCACTGCCGCCTGCTCGCCGTCGTCAGCCACCACGGCACCTCCCGTCCGTCAGAACGACATGCACAACGCTGTTCGGCCCCAAGTTCTCCATGGGATCGGCACCTGTCTGACGGAAATCGGCATTTCGATGACAGCAGCCTCTGACATCCGCTACAGGAACCCCTGTTACCCCTCAGCCGACCTTCACGTCGACCGCGCCGCAGGGCTTTCTGTCAGGAAAGCGATATGAACGATCGTTCGATGCCGGTATCTCGCCGCTACTTGGCGTGGCACGCTTGGCCTGCGTTTCCTTCGCTGTCGCGGGAGATCGCAAACCCTTTACGTTGCGTGCTTACGGTGCTGAGGGCACCACCACGCTCATCACGTCCAGCGCATGCCGAGGGCGGAGAGTTGTTCGATCCGCTCCGGTGTCAGTGTCACGGCGCGGGAGCGCTGGTTGTTCACCACCGGCCGCGAGGTGCCGATGTGGCGGCTGCTGTACGGCCCGTCGGGTCGGGAAGGCCACCCGCCGACGTCCGCCTTTCTACGGCCGTGCCGGCGGCTCGGGGGTGGCGTGTTCGAACGGTTCCCCCAGCCTGTCGGGCACCAGGTGCTGCA
Source organism: Streptomyces nanhaiensis (assembly GCF_046614825.1). Lineage (NCBI taxonomy): Bacteria > Bacillati > Actinomycetota > Actinomycetes > Kitasatosporales > Streptomycetaceae > Streptomyces > Streptomyces nanhaiensis. The sequence continues at coordinate 2,613 of NZ_JBKJFM010000117.1, read as the reverse complement.
CCGTCTTCGTGTCCGGTGCGTTCGGCGGGCGCCGCCCGGTGTCCGGGTCGGGCATGATCGGGCCCGGTCCCGCCGACCATCCCGGGCCGCGACCGCAACCGCTGATCTCTCCACCCGCTGTCCCTTCGAGGTGCCATGACCGACTATCTCCGGGCCGTGATCGACATGATCGGCCCCCCGGAGAACCGCTACGCCGACCCGGCCGCCTGGCAGCGCCTGGAGACCGGGCTCGGCCTGAGGTTCCCGGCCGACTACACGACGGTCGTGGACGCCTACGCGCCGATCCAGCTCAACGGGCACCTGTACCTGCACCACCCGGCCTCCCCGTCGTGGAACCTCGGGCAGTGGATCGAAGAGACCGTCCAGGCCTTCTCCGCGGTCGACTGGGACGGCCTGGACCTCGACGCCGACGAGGACCCGCGGCAGCTGTTCGGCCTGCCCGAGCTCGCCTTCGGGACCCCGGGCGGGCTGTGGCCCCTGGCGTCCACCGACCGGGGCGAGACCCTCTTCCTGGTCGGTGGGGCGAGCGGGCGGGACGAGCGGTTCGTGATCGCCGACGGCGACGGCTGGTGGGCCGAGCACCGGATGCCCTTCGCCGAGTGGCTCTACCGGTACCTGATCGGCGAGGACATGGCCGGCGAGAACAGCGCCGTCTTCTACCCGGGGCCGGTGAAGCGCGCGTACCTGCCCATGGCACCCGGGGAGAGCACCCGCGTCGCCTACGGCCCGGACCGCGGCATGTGAGCCACCAAGCCGATCAAGACATCCCTGTCACGCCCCCAGTTCCTCCAGTGCCTTGGCGTGTTCGCCCGGCAGCTTGGCCCGGCGTTGTTTTTGGTTGTTGAGCCAGATGCCGAGCTTGATCGGGTGCTGGTGCCCGGCCTCGTCGCGGACGGCCCCGATCCACTTCCTCGGCACCCAGGCGTGTCCTTCCCGGCGCTGGTACTGGCACAGCGTGGCCAGGGCGCGGTCCCAGGGACCGGCGGCGGGCATGGTGACCGTCTACGGTGCCGTTCTGCCTGCGGCATGTTTGGTCAGAACGGGTGGAAGCTTGGCTGGGTGGGGCCGATCTCGCCGTTCGCGGCCAGTTCTTCCAGGTCTTCCGGCTCGAGGAATTCCAGGGCTTCGGGGTCGATGCCGTGGTAGCGATCGACGTTGCGCAGGCGGTTGACGAAGGACAGCACGAAGCCGGTGAAGGGCCCGTCGAAGGTCTCGCAGCCCTCCTCGTGCGCCATGGTCACGATCGTCCACCGGTCGGGGTCGGTGTGGCAGGGCAGGAAGAAGTGCTCGTCGCCGCTGTGGTCATAGCCCCAGGAGATCAGACCGCCGGGCTCGGGGTGGAAGGGATGGGGGTAGCGCTCCGGCTCGCCTGCGGCCAGGGCTCTGCGGCGCCGGTCGGTGAACCGCTGGTGGACCTGCCGCATGCGGGGCAGCAGGGGAGCGGAGCCGTGCGGGTGGAAGACGACCAGCTCGCCGGAGACCACTCCGGTGCCGTAGGCGTCCAGGAAGGCTTTGAAGTCGCCGGGCAGCGGGGAGCCGACGTACCGCTCGACCTCGGCCCAGTCGTTCCCGCCGCGCGGTCGGTGGGCAGGCTCGCCCAGCACACCACGCAGCTCATCCAACCACGACACGCGCTGCTCCTCCGCCGGTTCAACGGGACACCAACCGCCGCCCCGGCCCGCCGTGGCCACCTGACTGAAGCGGCCACCGGCACACACAACGGTCGGCGGCCGGCCACCCTACGCGCCGGCTCAGACGACATGGCAGTCGACCCGGTGCTCCCCACAGTGCCCGGGGCCGTCCCTTGTTGGTTGGCCCCGCCCCGGTGCTGTCCCGGGCGCCATCGCTGTACCGGCAGGAGGTCTTACAGCCCCAGTTCCTCCAGTGCCTTGGCGCGTTCGGCGGGGAGGTTGCTGCGTCGTTGGCGTTGGTTGTTGAGCCATACCCCGAGCCGGATGGGGTGTTGGTGTCCGGTCTGGTCGTGGACGGTTTCGATCCACTTTCTGGGGACCCGGGTGTGTCCTTCCCTGGCCTGGTATTGGCGGAGGGCGGCGATGCCGCGGTCCCAGGCCGTGGCGCCTGCGGGTACCACCACCGCTCCCTCGTTCCCGGGGCCGGTCTCGTCGCCCGGCGCCGTCGCGGTGGGTTGGATGTCGAGGGCGGTGAGGCGTTGGCGTTGCCCGTCGGCCAGCTGCCCCCACTGGGCGCGTTGCCGGGCGAGCCAGAGTCCGACGTCCTCCCCGCCCACGGTCACCCCAGGCCGGATCTCGTCCAGGGTGGCGCCGCCGTCGATACAGGCTTTCACCTTGGCGTAGTGCCGCTGCCAGTCCACTGTCCAGCCCTGGGCGGCCGGGTTCCAATCCGGATCGATCTGGGCCAGCCGGGCCGCCCGCTCGGCCGCCCGTTGGGGGTTTTTGCCGAGTCCGCCGGGGCGGCGGCAGTTGGTGAGCCACTGCCCGATCGGCCGGCCCTCGGCCACCGCCGTCCGGGGTGCGCACAGCGTGCCGTGGACGGCGTGGTAGGCCCGTGCCGCGGCGAGGTTCTCCTCGAAGGCGGCGTCCGGCACCGACCACACCATCCCGGCTTCCTCCAGCAACTCCACCCGCCATTTCG